>JAXJRQ010000153.1:0-3313 GCA_036310525.1 Clostridia bacterium | reverse complement strand
TCCTTTGACGAATGTGCGGATAAAAAAGAAAAGAGGAAAACCCATTTTACTGAGTTTTCCTCATCTTCTTACCTCGCAATGCTCGTGTTCCTATCTACTGTCCTAAGGAACCCGATGCGAAGTGAATGCGTTATTTTCTAAATAATTATTTCGTGGCATAACCGTTTGAGGTCTTGCCTTTTTCTATATTCATTATACTGAATAAAATATATTTTGTCAACTATTTTTATAAACAAACAAGATTCATCTAAAAACTTAATTACGTAAAATTTGAATTACAGGTTTCATGCCACGAAATGCCGTTGATTATGCGGTTGACATAATTATCGGTTTGTTGTATAATATCTAAGTATGATTATATAAAATAATTGTCATTTGATATACAGATTTTTGTGACAGAAAATAATATTTGGTGGGAGGTTTGAAGTTGGTTTTTTCAAGCCTGGTGTTTTTATGTGTGTTTTTGCCGATTGTGCTTATAACATACAATTTTTCTAAAAATATAACTTATAAAAATATAATATTGGTTGTGTCGTCGCTGTTCTTTTATGCATGGGGCGAGCCGTCGTATGTGATTATGCTGATGCTGAGCATCCTTATTAACTACATTTTCGGACGGGTTATAGACGCAACGTACGGTACTGTTACATCAAGAATTATGACGGTGATTGCCGTTATGGTAAATCTCGGATTACTTGCGGTGTTCAAGTATACAGGATTTTTTGTGGAGAACATCAATGCGCTTTTCCGAATCGGTATACCTGACCCCCAAATCGGTCTGCCGCTCGGTATTTCTTTTTACACGTTCCAGACATTATCGTACATTCTTGACGTATACAACGGAAAAACAAAGGTTCAGAAATCACTTATAAAATTCGGTGCATATGTGTCGATGTTTCCGCAGCTTGTGGCAGGGCCTATCGTGCGATATACCGATATTGCACGTGAAATGGACTCGAGGCGCACCACCGTTGCCGATTTTGCGGACGGTATAAAACGCTTCGTTTCGGGACTTTGCAAAAAGGTCGTAATCGCCAATTATGCGGGTGAGGTCGCAGGCTTGCTTCTCGACTCGCCAAGATTATCCGTCGCTTCGGCGTGGCTTGGGATTTTGTTTTATGCGTTCCAGATTTATTTCGACTTTTCAAGCTATTCCGATATGGCTATAGGTCTTGGCAGAATGTTCGGGTTTCATTTTATAGAAAATTTCAGGTATCCGTATATCTCAAAAAGCATTACGGATTTCTGGAGAAGATGGCACATTTCTTTAAGCTCATTTTTCAGGGATTATGTATATATTCCCTTAGGCGGTAACCGATACAGGGCAACAAGAAACCTGTTCGTTGTCTGGTTTCTTACGGGAATGTGGCACGGCGCAAGCTGGAACTTTATTTTCTGGGGTGTTTTTTACGGCATTATGCTGTTTATTGAGAAAAATTCGTTCAGGAAATTTTTGCAAAAGCTTCCCAGACCTTTATGCTATGTGTACACAATGTTTATTGTTCTCATAGGTTGGGCGCTGTTCTATTATACCGATACGGCAATGCTTATGCAGTGGTTTAAAAATGCGTTCGGCGTGGGCAATTCGTTGTATGACCTTGTGACGGTGTCTACGTTGTATACGAATATGTGGCTTCTTATTTTATGCATTGCTGCATCCACGCCTTTGCCGAGAATGCTCTTTAACGGTTTATGCAGACGATTTAAGGGGTTTGCGCTTATCGCTGAACCGCTTGCGGTTGCGGTGGGAATCGCTGTCTGTCTTGTTCTTCTTGTGGGACAAACTTATAATCCGTTTTTGTATTTCAGATTTTAATTGGAGGTTCAGTATTGAAGAATAAAATAATTCTTGGGGTTTTTGTATTCTTTACGGCTCTTGCGGTGACTGTGCTTCTGCTTCCTGCTGATTTGGAAAGCGTGTACAGCGAAAACAGAACTCCTGCAACCATGATGCCAATGACAGCTCAGAATGTTGCCTCCGGTGAGTGGAGTGCTAATTTTGAGGATTACCTGGGCGATAATCTGGGTTTTCGCTCTGAGCTTACGGCGGCTTCCGAGTGGATTGAGGGACACCGTGGTATTGAAAATAAAGAATTCGGAAAAATTATTTCGACAAGTAAAGATATAGGTACTTCCATTGTACAGAAATCGAGTCTGCTCGTGCTTGATAATACAATTATGGAGGTATTTATTCAGAACAGGGAAGCGGAGCAAAAATACATTGATACGATTAATTATTTTGCACAAAAGCTTCCTGATATGAAGATTTACAGCATGCTTATTCCTACGCAGCTCGAATTTCAGGAGGAAATGTATGCAAATATAGGCGACAGTCAGAGGGAAACTATTGAATATATTTATTCAAGCCTTGATGACAGAGTCGTTACGGTGGATGCGTACAGTGCTTTGGGTGAGCATCGTGATGAATATATCTATTTCCGTACCGACCACCACTGGACTGCGCTTGGTGCATATTACGGCTACCGTGCTTTTCTTGAGGCTTCGGGGGACAGTGAGTTTGTTGAGGCAGACGATTTTACAAAAAATAAAGTGGAAAAGTTTACGGGGTATCTGTTCAAGCAGGCGCAAAGCCCTGAGCTTGCACGCTATCCCGACGTAATCGAATGGTATGATACCAATTATGACGGCATGATAAGCGTTGAGAACAGAAGCATTAAAAACGGCGTGACCGAGATATATGACGGTATGCTGTTCGATACAGATAAGGAAAATTACGGGTTGTTTATGTCGGGCGACCAGCCGTTGTCCGTGATTACAAATTACAGAAAAGACAGCGGAAAAACTATTGTTATTATGAAGGATTCGTATTCAAATGCGTTTATTCCGTGGCTTATAAACAACTACAAGCGGATAATTCTTGTTGACCCACGCACAAGTGAGGAAAACCTCGATGATATTATTGCAGAATTTAATCCTGATGAGCTTATGGTGATGAACTACATTTTCACAACGACTTTTGAGGATTATTGCGATATGCTTAAGGATATGCCGAAGTAAAATAAAGGGGACGGTTCTGCTGTGTTTCGCAGCAGAACCGTCCCCTTGTGTTTTTTTTATGATAGATTTCATATTTTTAACACAACTGTAACATACAAACAAAAATGCACAAAGCTACCTGAAATCAAATAGTTTTGTGCAAATCGTAAAAGTTTTGCTATTTGTGTTGACAAATTGAGAAAATAGACATATAATAATTATAGAAAAAGGCAAGACCTCAAACGGTTATGCCCGGAAAAGACTATTTTTTACAACAGCCGTTCCTGTGCAAGAGGGGCGGCTACTGTACTTTTAT
>JAXJRQ010000152.1:0-49734 GCA_036310525.1 Clostridia bacterium | reverse complement strand
TAATATCATAAAAATTATTGACAGTGAAAATGTCACTATAAGCGGGATTTGTTTTGATTATATAAATCATACAAATGCAAGCGGAGTCATAACTGATTGTGTTGACGGGTATACATATTTTAAGCTTTTTGATGAATATTTGAGTAATGAAAAAATTCCGATTGAGGGTAATGAAATTGTATACGGAGTAAATTTGTTTGATAAAGAAGGTATACCGCAAAGAGAATTCTGGTTTGATAACAAAATAAAAAATGCATTTCAGGCGGCGGATAAAGAAAACGGAATATTCAAAATAAGCGGCAATTACGGTAATTGCGGAAATAATGTGTGTGTGCGGTTTACGTCCGGTCAGTATGCATGCCCTACGATATTTGTTCAGGGTACAAGCGGATTATGTATAGAAAATACCACAGTTTATACTTCACCGAGTGCGGTGGTATATGCACCATGCGGCAATAGCAATTTTACGTTCAGTAATTTTTCTGTAAAGCCAAAGAATAAGGTGCTGTTTGCTTCAAATGAGGATTGTATACATATAAAAGGTTTAAAAGGAAGCTTAAAGCTTACGGATTGTACATTTGAAGGAATAGGTGACGATGCCCTGAATGTACACAGTAAAGCCGCTGTGATAAAAGAAATCAATGGTAATACCATTACTGCTTGGGAGGGCGGAAGCGATAATGCGATAAGTGATGCATGGGCAAAAAAAGGCGATGAGGTCGAGTTTTTTGACAAAAGCTTTAATTCCTTTGGAACAGCTAAGGTTGTCAGCATAAAGAACGGAAAAATTAAACTTGACAATATACCACCCGATGTTGGCAAGAATTATATATTACAAAACGTATCATTTAATCCCGATGTCACTATAGATAACTGTGTTGTAAACCGTGGGCGTGCGAGAGGATTTTTAATTCAAAGTGCAAACGCAAACATTACCAATTGTACTATCAGAAACATCGGACTGTCAGCTATACTGGCAGCTCCCGATATTAATTCGTGGTATGAGGTGGGGAGCGTTAAAAATCTGAATATATTCAATAACAGCTTTGTAAATTGCGGAACAATGCAAACCTCACACTCTTCGGGAGTTGTAACGGTAAGCCTTAATCATGACGGCATGGCTGTGCCTGAAACAGAGGCTGTACATGGAAATATATCAATCAACAACAATATATTTAAAAACACACTCACCACAAAAGAAATATATATCCGTGCCGCAGAGAATGTTAAAATAAACAATAATATTCTGGATAAAAATATAATTGATGTAAAATAGCTTCATATAAGATACAACCTTTTTCAAACCAAAGTGATAGAAAAAAGGCTATAGTGTATGCCATAAAAGAAGGGGCTGTAAAAAAAGTCAACTAGGGATGTAGAAAAATAGTGCAGAACGGACGAAACGAAGTATTATGCGAATTTTCGCATAATACCAGTGTCCGACGGCGTACGAGGGTACGCCGAGTGGTGAGTTTTGTTCGTAGTTCAATGGCTTATAAACACAAAGGAATTCGCAATTTTGCGAATTCCTTCATTGTAATTGTATTTTGATAAATACTATTGACAAATTTTGTGTAATAAATTATAATAAGTTTAACGTTAAACCTATTAAGGAGGGATATACTGTGGCAAACTGGGAAATAAGTGCAGATAAGTTTATTGCGGATGACATTCCGTGGAACGGTAACAAGTATCTTGCAGGCAACGGATATATGGGCGTGCGAGGAACAATGGAAGAGTACACCAAAGAGAATATGTGCGGAATAAACATGTCGGGCATATATGACAGAGTCGGTGATGCGTGGCGTGAGTCGGTGAATGCGCCGAATGTATTGTATACATATGTAGCCATCAACGGAAAGAAATATGTATTACCCGATGAAAAACCCTTGTCGCATCTGCAGAAGCTTGATTTCAAAAACGGCATACATATAAGAGAAACACAGTGGCAGACGGAAGACGGCAAAATTACTGTCAGAAGCGAAAGAATAGTCAGTATGGTGCGTCAGCATGTTATTGCGATGAAGTACAGTGTGATTACAGATTTTGAATGTGAAGCAGAAATCGTTACGGGAATTGACGGCGATGTATGGGATATTAACGGTCCGCATTTTGCGGAGCTCAAATTAAGTACGGAAGAAAAATCAGTTAAGGGAATAACGGGCGAAAAGAAAATAAGTGTAACTGCGGCTGAAAATGTAAATGTGTGCTTTGATAAAGCCGTATGTACTGTTTCGGAAGAAGATAAAAAGGTTATGGAGCACATTGCTTTTAAGGCTTGTGCAGGTGTTGAATATACAATTGAAAAAGCGGCGGTTATATATTCATCGGCAGACGAAGAGCCATGCAGTGATGATGTGAAAGCACTCAATTATGAACAGCTTAAAGCAGAACATATTGATGCATGGGCAAAAATATGGGATATTTCCGAAATCACCATAGAGGGTGATGATGAAGCTATGTCGGCACTTAATTATTCACTGTATCACATGAACTGTATTGCACCGAGAGGTATGCGAAGCCGTTCAATTCCTGCAAGAGGCTTGTCGGGACAGGTGTATAAGGGTGCGATATTCTGGGATACGGAAATGTTTATGCTTGACTATTTTGCATATACCGAGCCGCAGATTGCAAAAACACTTCTTACATATCGAATAGATACGCTTGACGGGGCAAGAGAAAAAGCGGCATATTACGGACTTGACGGTGCGTATTATGCATGGGAAAGTCAGGAGGACGGCAGTGATGCCTGCTCGGACTACAATGTGGTTGATGTATTCACGAAGCGTCCCATGCGTACACATTTCCGTGATAAGCAGTATCATATATCGGCGGCGGTTGTATACGGAATGATGAAATACATGCAGGCATGCGGTGACAAGAGCATACTGTCACAGGGCGGCGCTGAGGTAATTATTGAATGTGCGAGAATGTACCGTTCGCTGTTACTTAAGAGAGCTAATTCGGATTTTTATGAAATACACGACGTTGTAGGCCCTGATGAATATCATGAGCGTGTGTCAAACAATGCTTATACCAACAGAATGGCAAAGTTTGTGCTTGAGGAAGCTTCAAAAACAATTACAGAAATCAAAGTTGGAATGCCTGAATGTTACGAGGAACTCAAAATCAAATTTGAGCTTGATAAACTGGCGGTTGAATTTGAAGCTTTGGCTAAAAAGCTGTATATTCCGTCACCGTCAGAGAACGGAATTATCGAACAGTTTGACGGATATTTCAGACTTGAGGACGTGAGTGTTGACACTGTAAGGTCAAGACTACTCGACCCCAAAGAATACTGGGGCGGTGCATACGGAGTTGCAAGCGATACTCAGGTAATAAAGCAGGCGGATGTAGTGGCGATGCTCAGTATGTTCAGGGATGATTACGATGTAGACACTATGGCACGTAACTGGGAATTTTATGAGCCGAGAACAGAACACGGTTCATCACTTTCGGCATGTATGTATTCGCTTCTTGCGTGTTATATCGGAAATCCCGATTTTGCATATCCGCTGTTTATGAAATCTGCTTCAGCAGACTTACTTCCGGGCGGAAAGCAGTGGGCAGGTCTTATCTATATCGGCGGAACACATCCTGCATCCGAGGGCGGCGCATGGATTGTTGCTGTTAAAGGCTTTGCAGGTGTGTCAATAGAAAACGGACAGCTTGTATGCCGTCCGTCACTGCCTGAAAAATGGAAAAAGATGAAATTCAAAATGGTTTATTGCGGAAATGTATACTTAATAGAAGCGGAAAACGGCAAGGGTACAGTTACGGAAATCGAATAAAAATGTGACAGAGGTATAACCTCTGTCACATATCAGGTATTTTTTGAATAAACACTGTCACGAACTCTAAGGCTTACGGGTAATACCGATTTCTTTGCAAATGAGGTATCACCGTTTAACAGTCCGAGCATGGTTTTTGCAGCAAATTCGCCTCGTGTTGAGGTGCTCTGATGCAGTGATGTAAGCCGTGGATAGGTTATATTACAGATATAGCTGTCATCAAAGCCTATCACGGACACATCCTCGGGAACTCTTACGCCCTCCGAATGCAGACCGCTGATTATTTCGGCGGCAAGAAGGTCTGCGGTTGCAAATACTGCGCTGATTTCGCCCTTTTTGGCGAGTATCTGACCTATTTCAAAACCGCCGTCAGAAAAGCTGTGGCTTTCATAAAGGTTTTCTGCAGAAAAGTCAATTCCCATTGCATGAAGTGTGTCAATAAAGCCTTCGATACGTTCGTTGTCGACTATACTGTGCTTGGGGATAGCTGCGGCAATCTTTCTGTGACCGTTTTTAACAAAGCATTCAGCCGCAAGTTGTGCCGCTAAGCGGTTATCAAGACAGATATTGGCGCAGTTTTCGGGAACGTGGCTGTCAATAAAAACGGAAGGGATTTTTGTGCTGAGTATTTCAGAAATAAATGAATTATCCGATAACCCTACACAAAAAATACCGTCTATGCTCCAGTTTTTCAAAAATTCGGTGAGTTCGTCAGGTGAAGTGACAGTTTTGAGCATTAGATAGTATCCGCTTTTTCCGAGTTCGTTTTCAAGTGTATTGATGAGCTCGGCGTTGAACGGGTCAGAAACAAAACGGCGTGTGGACGAGCTTTGGGCGATGTTTATGTATGCAATAACGTGCGAGCTTTTTGATACAAGCGAGCGTGCGGAAAGATTGGGTGTATAATTATATTGCTTTGCGATGGTATTTATGCGTTCAATAGTATCCTCCGAAACCTTGTTGTATCGCTTGTGCAGTACGTTTGATACCGTCATCGGACTTACGCCTGCAAGCTTTGCAATGTCTTTTATGGTTGCCATATGGTGACTCCTTAGTTTTACTTTAAATATAGTATATAATTTTTTGCAAAAAGTGTCAATAATTTTAAAATTTTTTTATGAAAGGAATAATAATCATGGTAAAAGCAGTTATTTTTGATTTGGACGGAGTTCTTGTTTCTACAGACGTGCTTCATTTTGAAGCATGGAAAAAGCTTGCTTGTGAAATAGGAATAACAGATTACACAGAAAAGGACAATGTCAGACAAAGAGGTGTGAGCCGTATGGCTTCGCTTGAGGTTCTTTTGGAAAAAAGCAGTGTGCAGTACAGTGAAGAGGAAAAGCTTGAGCTTGCACAGAGAAAAAATGATGTGTATGTAAAATCACTTGAGGTTTTATCGGAAAAGGATGTTTTGCCGGGCGCAATTGAGCTTCTGGAATACCTCAGAGAAAATGGCATAAAAACGGCTGTAGGCTCGGCGAGCAAAAATGCACCGCTTATACTTGAAAAAACGGGACTCATAAAATATCTTGACGCAGTGAGCTGCGGACTTGATACCACAAAATCAAAGCCAGACCCCGAGGTGTTTCTTGTTGCGGCAAAAAAGCTTGGCATAGATGCTTCGGACTGTCTTGTTGCGGAGGACTCAGACGCAGGAATTGAGGCGGCAAAGAACGGCGGTATGCTTGCGCTTGCTGTAGGCGAAGCAAGACAAAATCCTCTTGCGGATTTTTCGGCACTGTCGCTTGCTCACTTTAATGCTAAGGAATGCAGTGCACTTAAAAACTGATATTAAGGTAAATACTTACAAAAGCAATAATTGCTTGCTTTTTAAAAAAAATAATGGTATAGTACTAATAGCAATGTATAAGTAAAAAGGTATATGTGCGGAATGTGTGCATATACAGAGAGGGGTTATTATGAAAAAGCTGCTTAATGTTCCGAAATCATTATTTTCCATGCTTATAATATCTTATATCGGGATATTCTCTTTATCGCTTATAGCCGGTACGGCTATGATAATATCCTCATATTCACACTCCAAAAAGAAAACATATGCGTATAATTCAGCGGTGGTGGATAAGTTTCGTGAAACAATTGACCCTCTTTTGTTGCAGGTTATCACGCTGGGGAATAATATTGAAAACGACATGGAGCTTATATCGGCAAGGTCAGGTATGCCGGTAACACCTTCAAATCATGCAGATATGCTTGAGGTTTTAAAGCAGATTGACAATCAGATTACCGTTGACTCTTACATATATAATGCATTTATCTATTTTCCTGATTCTGATGTCATTGCAAGTACATCGTTTGAAAAATCGGAGGATTTTTTCAACGAAAGCTCCGCATATGAAAATTATACTTTTTCACAATGGGAAAGTAAATTTTTAAAGAAACGCCATTATGCGCAGTTTTATCCTTGCGAAACTATTGTAAAGGGAGCGCACAGAAACCGTGTAATCACGTATGCGCATACCTTAAGCAGCAGTGCGGCAGGGGAAAACGGAACAACACTTATTCTGCAGATTGACGCCGAAAGACTTATAAATGAGGTATTTTTCAGGGAAATATCTGCCGAATCAAGCTTGTATATACTTGACAAAACCAAAAATGTCATGCTTTCTATAAATTATGACGAGGTTGATGTAAAGTCTGTTCCTTACATAGATTTGACGGGCGAAGGTGTTGTGGAAGCGGATAACGGTAAAAGTGTTTTGTTTACAACGTCATCGTATGAAAGATGGATATATGCTGTTGCAATTCCCAAAGAGGTATTTTTCGGGGATGTGACACCTATGCGCAATTATTTTATCTTTATAATGGTTATCTATATACTGACAGCGGTTATTATAGGTTTTGTGAGTATGCATAATCATTATAATTTCTTCCATATCATGTCGGATAAGCTGGGTGTAAGCGGTGTTAATTCCGTAAGGATGCTTCCGAAAACTGCGGATATTGTAAGCAGTATTGATAATCTTCTTGAAAACAATTCAAAGCTTATGCGAAGTAACCTTTCAAAAGAAGAAATAATAAGAAACAATGTAATTAACGCTATAGTCTTAGGAAACGTAGAGCCGGACGATGTGAAAGGCGAGCTGAGCTCGGTGGGCATACGATTTAATCATGATTTATTCAGGATTATAAACGTCTACACCGAAGAAGCAGGTAATTTAGCGGTCGGTGACGAAAAGGAATATCTTGCAAACACTGCAATAATGAACATTTACGGCGAATTGCTCAATAAGTATTTTTCCGCAATAATGTTCAAGATGGACAAGGAGCACGTCTGTGCGCTGATTAACCTTGAAAACAGTGAGGGTGCCGATGAAACAATTACGGAAATAAGCCATATTCTCGAAGATGTTCTTATGAATGAATTTGATATGTCGGTTGCCATTGGTATAAGCACTGTAAAGGAATCTGTGCAAAGCCTTCATGCGCTTTATGAAGAATCCGTTATGTCGCTTGATTATAAGTCTGCGTCAAATATAAGTAAAATTATATTTTATAAAGATATAGTGAACGATGATAAACGCAATTTTAATCTCTATTATTATCCTACGGAAATAGAAGCGAAAATAATAAATTATACTGTATCGGGGCAGGTTGAACAGCTTGAAGAAACTCTCAATGAAATTATTGATATAAATATCAATAATGCGCTGATGTCGACTAAATCAATCAGTTGCTTCTATTATGATTTGCTCGGTACGTATATGAAAATTTGTGATATGCTTAAATTTGAAGCGTCAGAGCAGCTTATGCGTTTTGCGGAAATCAAGGATGACAGAACTGTTATCAAATCAAAGACGGAAGCATTGCGCAGAGGCTTTGCAGAGGTGTGCGAATATACTCAAAAAACCAATTCGGACAATTCGGATAATTTTATTGAAAGCGTTAAGGAATATGTGTATGAAAATTATGCCGACTGCAGTATGGGTGTTGCAACTATTGCCGAGCATTTTGGAATTACACGTCAGACGCTCAGTAAGAAATTCAATCAGAACGGCGAAGTCAAGCTTGTGGATTTTATCGGAGAGGTACGAGTGACAAAAGCCAAAGAGCTTCTCGAAAATACCAACCTGAAGGTTTCGCAGGTGGCGATGCTTGTAGGCTATGCCGATAACAATACATTTAACAGAGTATATAAAAAATATTTTGGTATTACACCCGGAAAACATAAAAATATTTATTAATATAACAGCAGTTTCTTTAAAAAGGAACTGCTGTTATTTGTGCATAAGGGTTACATTTTTAAATATCAAAAAGCACCGTTTTGATATTTAAAAGTAATGAAGATGTTGGCGCAAATGCAGTATATAACACAATTTGACGACAAAATGAATATGTTTACAAAATGAATATAAGTGCGACATTTTGATGATAGCAATTAAAGTGAATTGGGAGTATAATTTAATCATAAAGAAAAAATCTGAAAGGAGATTTGAAAAATGAAAAGAAAAATTGCAGCGGTACTATGTGCCGTATTATCACTCAGCATGCTTGCGGGCTGCGGAGCAAAAACAGGAAGTAAATCAGGAGAGGGAGAAAATATTGAAATTAAAATAGGCTACTGGCCCAACCCTGAAACAGAACCCGAAAAGTATGAAGTATATAAGGGATATGTTGAAGCATTCAAGGAAAAAAGACCTGATGTTACGGTTATTCCTGATGAGTTCAATTACAGCAATGATACATTCATGCCGGCTGCTGCGGCAGGTCAGCTTCCGAATATCTACCGTGTTCCGTTTACTGAGCCGAAGAATATTGTTGAAGCAGGCTTTGCACGTGATATAACCGACATAATGAAAAAACGTGGTTATGATACTGCACTTAACAAGGACTTGCTGGATATAGTTACAGGAAATGACGGCAAATATTACGGTGTACCTTATAATGGTTATATGATGGGTATGTGGTATAACGTAAACCTGTTCAAGCAGGCAGGACTTGTAAATGCAGACGGAACTTTGCAGTATCCCACAACATATGACGAAGTGATTGAAACAGCAAAAATCATTACAGAAAAAACAGGTCAGCCGGGCTTTGCATTCCAGTGTAAGGATGCTGAATGTGGCTGGAACTTTATGAATATAGCATGGAGCTACGGTGTTAAGTTTATGGAGCAGGGAAGCGACGGAAAGTGGAAGGCAACCTTTGCTTCGCCTGAATGTGTAAAGGCTATGGAATACATAAGAGACTTGAAGTGGAAGCATAATGTAATTCCGTCAAACATTCTTCTTGACAGAGGTACGATGTATAAGCTGTTTGCAACAGATCAGCTTGGTATGTCAATCTGTGCTGAGGACTGGCTCGACTCACCCGTACAGAAGTATAACATGAGCAAAGACCATATCGGAACATCACCGATACCGGCAGGACCTGCGGGCAGATATGCGCAGACAGGCGGTGATGCATGGATGTTCTCGAAAGAAACAACAGACGAACAGCTTGAAGCATTGTTTGACTGGCTTGAAATCGTGGGTAATGCACCTGAAATGTCGGATATAGCAAAGACAAACGTAACAAACGATATTAAGGCAAAGGTTGAAAAGGGTAAGATTATACTTACACCTGCATTCAGCGTATGGAATGACGAAGAAAGAAAAGCGGCAACAAATGACCTTTATAAAGAGTACATCAATGTTGACCCGACAATTCATGTAAACATGCTTTCAGATGATGTTAAGCTTCATGCGGAAGAGCCGCAGCAGACACAGCAGTTATACCGTACGGTTGCATCTGTAATTCAGGAAATCCTGACAAATGAAAATGCAGACATTGCAGGCTTGTTGCAGACTGCACAGGAAAACTTCCAGAAGGATTTTCTTGACAAACAGTAAAGACCTTTGAGCTTTTTGCAAAATAACAAATATTTTTAGATTTATTTACGGCGGAAGATAATATATTTTCCGCCGTAAAAATTCAAAGAAAGTGAAGGCAGAAATGAAAAATAAAACACAAACAATGAACAAAGAAAAGAGAGCTTTTACGGCGAGACTTAAAAGAGACTCAATTGCATGGCTCATGCTTGCACCGTCGCTTATTTTGTTTACTGTATTCATGTGGCAGCCGCTATTGAGCGGAATAAGAACCTCTTTTTATGAAACGAAGGGTTTTGAGTGTATTAGTTTTACAGGACTTAAAAATTATATTGACGTAGTGACGGATTCTACCTTTCTCACAGCAATGCTCAATACTTTAAAATATGCCGGCTGGTCAATAATACTGGGCTTGTTCACACCCGTAATTGTTGCAATTATTTTAAATGAAATGGTGCATGCAAAGGGCTTTTTCAGATTTTCAACATATTTTCCGTGTATGGTGCCGGCGGTTGTAACATCGGTTATGTGGGCGATTATGTACGAACCGAGCGCAGGCGGACTTTTTAACCATATACTTAGTATGTTTAATCTGTCCGAGTCGCAGTGGCTGCAGGACCCCAATATCACTATACCCCTGATAGTGCTGTCAATGACATGGGGAAGCTTTGGTTCAACCGCTATTTTATATCTTGCGGATTTGCAGTCGGTGAATACGGACTTGTATGAAGCGGTTGAAATTGACGGCGGTGGAATCTGGCGAAAGCTTATACATATAACCATTCCTCATATGTCGGGAATGATAAGAATGCTGTTTATTATGCAGATAATAAACGTGTTAAAGATTTTCAATCAGCCTCTTGCAATGACAGGCGGTGGCCCCAATAATGCGTCGATAACGCTTTCTATGGTTTCGTATAACTATGCGTTCCAGACCATGGAAATAGGCAAGTCAACGGCTACAAGTGTTATCACAAGCATTATGATTATTATATTTACGGTATTCTATATGCAGATAAAGAATAAGCAGATGGACAGTTGACGGGAGAGTGTAGCATGAAGAAAAATAAAAGAATAGGTATAATAAGCGAAATTGATTACGCAAACAAGCCTGCTAAAATACTTTACTGGTCTTTGTTTGCGCTGATGTGCATAATAGCTTTTGTTTGTATTGCACCGCCGATATGGGTAATTCTGTCATCCCTTAAGGATACCAAGGAATTTTATGCAATTCCGCCTACAATCATTCCGAGAAGCTTTAATCCCGAAAAGATTGTTGAGGCATGGAATACGTTTGATTTCAGCAGATATTATCTCAATACAATAATTGTAACAGCAGGTGCGATTATTATGTCTGTTGTGTGTAACGGTCTTGCCGGATTTGTGCTTTCAAAGCTTAAGCCTAAGGGTTCGGGATTGGTGTTTGCACTTATCCTCGGTTCAATGATGGTTCCTAACACAGTCAGTATGGTTCCTGTTTATCAGAACATTGTTTCATTTCCCATACTTGGGTTTAATATGATAAACACATTCTGGCCAATGATGCTTATGGCAGGCTGTAATGCATTTCAGACTATAGTGTATAAGAGCTTTTTCGATGGAATCCCTTCGGCTCTGATTGAAGCAGGAAAAATAGATGGCTGTAATGAAATACAGAGCTTTATAAAAATTGTAATTCCTCTTTCAAAGGCAGTGGTATTCACATCAATGATTCTCACCTTTAACGCAGAATGGGGCTCATTCTTCTGGCCGTTTTTGGTTTTGCGTGACAAGGAAGTATATACGGTTATTGTTGAGGTTTTTAAAATCAGAAACAGCATTGCTCAGGATCAGGTGCTTATGATTTTATCATTTGCAATCATTCCGCCGGCGATTATGTTTATGATTTTCCAGAAGAACATAATGCAAGGACTTACAATGAGCGGTATAAAAGGTTGATTAACAGGAGGACAAAGCTATGAAATGCGGTTCATCAACAGCAACGATAGAAAAATTTGACTGCGAGGTAATTGACGCATATGCAGATGCAGGAGTGGAGGCAATGGAAATTGCACTTCCGCTTGTGAATTACTATGCGCATGACTGGAAAGAACTGAAAAAACATGCGGATGAGCGCAATGTTGAAATATGGTCAATTCATATGCCGTTTAATGAAACATATAATATTGCACAGTTTGACCGTGATAATCTTAAAGAGATTATGAGGATAGACGAGGAGCTTTTGAAAAAGAGCGGAGAAATCGGCATAAAAGCGGCAGTTATTCATTCAAGCTTCGGTGTAATTCCCGAAGAAGAGCGTGAGCGCTATATGGAAATGGCGCTTATAAATCTTGATAAGCTTACCCAAATTGCAAAAAGTGAGGGGATACATCTTGCGGCAGAGGTTTTACCGGGACGAGCACTTGGCTGTAACAGCGATGAACTTAAATATATGACCGACCAGATAAGCGACCTTAAGGTATGCTTTGACGTAAACCATCTTTATACTGAATCCCATGAGGAATTTGTTGAAAAAATGGGAGATAAGATTGTTACGGTACATATTTCAGACTATGATTTTGTGCAGGAGCGGCACTGGCTTCCCGGTAAAGGTAAAAATGACTGGAAAAAAATAATTGAGCTTTTAAACAGCATAAACTACAACGGAGCATTTATGTATGAAGTCGGAAGAGCAGGTCTGGAAAACGATTTTCTGGGCGGAATAAGGAAAAATTACGACAAAGTCATGAGAGGCGAAATTTAAAACTATTGCATCGGGAAAGGAAGTATTAATATGACAAATGAATGGATTTTATCGAGCAATAAGCCTGACATAGAGAGACTAAGAAAACGTGAATCTCTGTGGACTCAGGGTAACGGATATATGGGAATACGCTCATCCTTTGAAGAAGCGTACGTGAATGAACATCGTACAACAGTTATAAACGGGGTTTTCAATGCTCCTGAGGGTGAGGTTACGGAGCTTGCCGTTATTCCTGATGCTACAAATTGCGAAATAGAAATAAACGGAGAACGTTTTACAATGCTTACGGGTGTAATTGAGGACTATAATGCTTCCTTAAACCTGAAAAACGGCGTGATGAAACGTACTCTCAAGTGGAGAAGTCCGAAAGGGACTTATGTGAAAATAGATTTTTCACGTATGGTTTCGGATGTGAAAAAGCACATTATCGCACAAACTATTACCGTTACGGCGCTTGAAGCTGATGTGCATGTAAGTGTTTTAACGGGTATAGACGGCAAAGTGACAAATACCGGTGTACAGCATTTTACGGCACCGCAAAAGCGTGCGTATAAAGACGGAATTAACGGACTTTATGTGAAAACCCTGCAGTCAAATATTGATGTGGCACTGCATTTTACCGTAAAATGCGATAAAGAATACGACAGTAAAACAGTTACAGACAGAAGAAGTATCTACACAAAGTCAGACGCCGATATAAAGAAAAACGAAAGCATCACCTTTGAAAAATATTCATCATATGCCACATCAAGAGATTTTGAATACATTAACTGTGAAGCAGAGCGTGAAAAGGTGATTGAGGACGGAAAAAAATATCTTTATGAAGCGGTACAGCTGGGTTATGAAAAGCTTTGTGAGGAAAGCAGTGCTTCATGGGAAAAGTTTTTTGAGGAATGTCCTGTTCATATTAACAGCAACAATGAATTTCTTAATAAAGCAGTAAACTTCTCGCTTTATCACCTTTATATTATGGCAAACCGTGATGATTCACGTATGGGTGTAGGTGCGAAAGCATTGAGCGGTGAGGGGTATAAGGGTCATTCCTTCTGGGATACGGAAATTTTCATTCTGCCGTATTATATTTTCAGTGCTCCAAAAACAGCGAGAAATTTGCTTGAATATCGTTATAAGCTGCTTGACCCTGCGCTTGAGAAAGCAAAAAAATACGGATATGTCGGAGCAATGTATCCATGGGAGGGCGCATGGATTGACGATGGCGAAGCGTGTCCCGAGTTTAGCGACATTGATTTATTGACGGGTGAAGTGCGTAAGCTCATGATGGGTGAAATTGAAGTTCATATCAGTGCAGACATCGCATATGCCGTATGGCAGTATTACTGCGCTACGGGCGACTTGGATTTCATGGAAAAATACGGCTGTGAAATAATTATTCTTACGGCACTTTTTTGGACTTCAAGAGTCGTTGAAAGAAACGGCAGATATGAAATACTTAACGTAATCGGTCCTGATGAATACAAGGACGATATAAATAATAATGCCTATACAAATTATATGGCGCATTACAATTTGAAACTTGCACAGCGGATTTTGGAAAATTGTCCGCAGAGTGTTTATGATAAATTGGATAAAGAATATGATATATCAGAGCTTGGCGAAAAGATAAACAGCATTATTGATAAGCTGTATCTGCCCACAGCCGATACAGACGGAATTATTTCTCAGTTTGACGGCTATCGTGATTTAAAGGAAATAGACACTTCGGTGTATAAAAATCTCGATAAGGTAGGTACGATTTTTGAAAATTACGGCGCTGATGAGGTACAGCGGATGCAGGTCAGCAAGCAGGCTGACATCGTAATGCTGTTTTACCTGATGCCTGAGCTTTTTGATGAAGAAGAAATTCGCAAAAATTTTGTATACTATGAGGAAAGAACGCTTCATGATTCATCGCTCAGTATGTGTATTCATGCACTTGTTTCCGCACGTCTTGGAATGCAGGATATGGCGAAAAAGATGTTTTTTGATTCATGCTGTGTTGATGTGGGCGACAATACAAACAATTCGGATGAAGGCGTACATTCCGCATCAATAGGCGGAATATGGCTTGCGCTCGTTATGGGCTACGGCGGTCTTTTGCTAAATGACGAAAAGCTTAATATAAATCCTGTATTGCCTGAGGGTTGGAGTGATTATACATATACCTTCTTCTATCAGGGTACAAAAATCATGGTTTCAGTAGATAACGAAGGCTGTAGTGTAAAGCGAATATCGGGAAAAGAAGTAACCGTAACGGTTAACGGGAAAGAAACAAAAATCTGAGGAGAACAAATATGCCGATAATTTTTGACGAGAACAAAAAAATATTTATGTTGCATACCCCAAATACAACATATGCATTCGGGTTAATGAAAGATAATTTTCTGGTACATCTGTATTGGGGAAAGAGAATAGACGAATTTGGCGAAATTGAAAAAATTCTGCCGTTTTGCGGACGTGCGTTTTCGACTGCAAGCTATGGCTTTGAACGTGAATATTCAAACGACACTCTTCCCATGGAATTTCCCACATACGGAAATGTTGATTTAAGAATACCTGCATTTGCTGCGGAATATTCGGACGGAAGCACCGTCACAAAGCTTGATTATGCAGGACATAGAATTTATTGCGGAAAGAAAAAGCTTCAGGGACTTCCTGCGGTATATACCGAGGATGAGTGCGAAGCACAAAGCCTTGAGGTTGAGCTTCACGATAAGCTTACGGGACTTTGTGTAATATTGCAATATACGGTATTCACTGATTTTGACGCAATTACCCGCAGTGTCAAACTCATAAATAACGGAACTGAAAAAATAAAAATTAAAAATATAATGAGTGCCAGTGTGGATATGCAGGGCAGTGATTACGAGATGCTGCATTTATGGGGTGCATGGGGTAAGGAGCGTAAAATTGAACGCAATACCCTTTTGCACGGCCGTATGGAAATTGACAGTAAGCGTGGTTCAAGCAGTCATCATCATAATCCGTTTGTATGCATGGTTGGTAAAAATACAACCGAAACAATGGGCGATGCTTATGGCATGAGCCTTGTATACAGCGGTAATTTTGTTGCCGGTGCAGAGGTGGATGCATATAACACTACACGAGCATATATAGGAATTAATCCGTTTCAGTTCGGATATAACTTAGAGTCAGGCGCTGAATTTCAGTCACCTGAAGCTGTTCTTGTTTATTCTTCCAATGGTCTTGGTGAAATGTCACGTACGTATCATAAGCTCTATCGTACAAGACTTTGCAGAGGAAAATGGCGTGATAAAACAAGACCTGTTCTCGTGAATAACTGGGAAGCTACATATTTTGATTTTAACGAAGAAAAAATCCTTGCCATTGCCGAAAAAGCAAAGGAAATAGGCATAGACCTTGTAGTGCTTGATGACGGTTGGTTCGGAAAACGTAATATCGACAACTGCTCTCTTGGCGACTGGTATGTAAATTACGATAAGCTACCCTGCGGTATTGACGGTCTGGCAGAAAAAATAAATGCAATGGGACTAAAATTCGGGTTATGGTTTGAGCCTGAAATGGTTTCACCCGACAGTGATTTATACAGGGCACATCCCGACTGGTGTATTCACGTAAAAAACCGTGACCGCTCGGAGGAAAGATGGCAGTTAATTCTTGATTTATCCCGTGACGATGTGTGCGAATACATCATAAATGCAGTAAACAACGTACTGGATAGTGCAAATATTGAATATGTAAAATGGGACATGAACAGAAATATGTCGGAAATCGGTTCTGCATTGCTTGCGGCAGAAAATCAGTGCGAGCTGTGCCACAGATACATTCTCGGTCTGTACCGTGTGCTTGAAGAAATAGTTTTTTCGCATCCCGATATTCTGTTTGAAAGCTGTAGCGGCGGCGGAGGCCGTTTTGACCCCGGAATGCTTTATTATATGCCGCAAATCTGGACAAGTGACGACACCGATGCAATTGAAAGATTATATATACAGTACGGTACAAGTATAGTATATCCCGCATCTGTAATGGGTGCGCATGTGAGCGCAGTCCCGAATCATCAGGTGCCTAACCGTGTAACGCCGATTTCCACAAGAGGAAATGTAGCAATGTCGGGCGGTGCGTTCGGATACGAACTGGATTTGTCAAAAATGAGCGAAGAGGATATTTGTGCCGCAAAGGAACAGGTAAAGCAGTATAAACAGTTAAGCGCTGTTGTGCAAAAAGGTGATATGTACAGATTACTTTCGCCGTATGAAGGAAACACGACTGCATGGGAGTTTGTGAGCGAAGATGGCGAATATGTTGTTGTTATGTATGCCAATATTCTCGGCGAGGTAAACGGAGCTTTTACCAATATCCGACTTCAGGGCATAGATGATAAATCAATATATACCGATGAAAAAACGGGCGAACAATTCAGTGGTGAATTCCTGAAAAATATGGGTATTTACAGACGAAACCTTACTGATTTCACCAGTGAGCTGATTGTGTATAAAAAACAGAAGTAAAGGCATTATGAAAGGAGTACAAGTATGAAAATCAAACTAATTCCGATTGCGGCACTTCTCGGACTTTCTTTAAGTGCAGTCAGTGCACAGGCGATTACGCTTACTGATGTAATCCGTGAACAGAACGGAGCCGAGCTTACTTTCAGCGGAAAAATAACTGACAATGAAGGAAAGCTTATGATAAAGGTATATAATACCGCCTATAATGAGAGTGACAAGGCCGGATTTGTGAAGCTGACATCTGCAGAGCCTGATGAGAACGGAATCGTTAAGTTTTCGGTGATAATTCCCGAGGATTTAAGCGACGGCACCAATTCCACGGGCGATTATGCAATAGTTTATTCTGACGGTAAAAGTAAAAAGTCATATCCTTTTAAATATATGAATACAGGTGATTCTTTACCTATATATGAAAAATTAAGCACATATACAGCTTCACAGCTTTTTGATGAACTGAAAACTCAGTTTTTACAGGACATTGAAAAAGTCGGTGCAGATATAGATGTGTACGGAAAGCTTGATACTGAAAAAACAAACGCACTTGACTGGTTTTGTGCAAACAGGAGCGGTTCATTAAACGACATGATAAAAACTCTTAATGATAGCATGTATACTGTTTACATTGAGGACTGCTCTGAGGCGGAAAGTCTGTACATAGCGCAGAAATTAAATCCGTTATACGGCGGTGTATCTTTTAGTTCTCTGACTCAGGCAGAACAGGAGAAAATCGCTTTGTATATGTCAAAGCAGACATATACAAAGCTTACTGACAATGCCTTGCGCTTTGGCGAGGGACTGGCAATTTCAAAGCTTTCCAAAGCCTCAAGAGGTGAAGTGGGCGGACTTTTTGAAAAATACGCTAATGTTACGGGTCTTGATGTAAATGCTAAATATATTGCATATAAAAGCAAAAGTCCGTCTGTTCAGGAACGTATTAACGAAAAGTTTGTGCTTGAAGTTGAAAATAATAACGGCATAACGTCAAAAACGGACATTATAACGATGTTTGAAACAGCATATGGAGCGGTTGTGACATCTAATTCCGCACCGCCGTCAGGCGGAGGTGGCGGAGGTGGCGGAGGTTCTTCGTCGTCCGGCTCAGCGTCGGCTGTTACTCCGTATATACCTGTTACGGGTGAGGATGAAAATACCTCTAAAGCAGAATTCAGTGATGTTTTGACATCTCACTGGGCAAACAGAGAAATAAGTCTGTTTGTTAAAAAGGAAATTGTTTCGGGTTATGCTGACGGAAGCTTTATGCCCGATAAAGCTGTCACAAGAGAGGAATTTGTGAAGTTGCTTATAAATGCGGCAGGCTTGTACGAATCAGGACTTAAGGCAGACTTTGAAGATGTAAGCGAGGATGCATGGTACGCACCGTATATTGCGTGCGCAAAGAAATCGGGTCTTGTAAACGGCGTGTCCGGTGCAGAGTTTGGTGTAGGCAGAACTTTGACAAGAGAAGATATGGCAGTTATTATGCACAGAGCTGCAAAATCAGACGGGAAAAACCTTGAAAAGGTAAGAGAGTATGCCGATTTTAATGATGAAGCGAATATTGCCGACTATGCAAAGGACTCAGTCAGAGCATTGTATGAAGCAAGACTGATTAACGGAATGGACGACGGAAGCTTTGCTTCAAAAGCACCGCTTACACGTGCGCAGGCGGTAAAGGTTCTTTATGATATGTATTACGGCGGATAAGGAGGAGTGCAAATGAAAAAATTAATTACAACAATGATGCTTTGCGCTGTTTTGTCTTTGTGCGGAGTATGCTCGTCAGTGTATGCCTCCGATTTTACGCAGGATGCTGAATTTCTGTTTGGTGTAGGTGTACTTAATAAAGACAGTAGCGAATATAAAAAGTCTGACAGTGTAAAGCTGGGTGCTTTTGTAAACATGGCACTTAACCTTGTTGCGGACAGAAATTATATGGGTGATGATTTAACTGACAGTGCTGTTGCGGACGCAAAAAGCTATGAGCTTTTACCGCCGACACATAAAATGAGCGCTGAAAGTCAGCTTACATTTGATGAAGCTGTGGACATTCTTGAAAGAGCAATCGGATATGAAGCATACAAGGCAGGAGTCGGACACTTGTCACGCACAATCGAAAGCGGACTTGTGAAAAATATTTCATATACCGAGGGTGAAATTCTTAGTGCTGAAAAAGCAGTTATGCTTCTTAAAAATGCATGTGAGAGCAATCCCGTTATAATGACGGGTTATCCGTATAATACCGAGGTAAGTATTCATACGGAAACAACAGTGCTTGAACATTCAAAAAATACATATAAGAAAACAGGTGTTGTTACGGGTAACAACAGAACAAGGCTTTATGTTTGTGAGGGTGTTGCCGACGGATTTATCGAGATAGACGATAAACTGTATGTGTGCAATAACACAAAAAAATTCGGCGAGTACCTCGGATACAGAGTCACTTACTATGTAAGACTCGGCGATAATAAGGAAGATGACAGCGTCAGATATGTTGCAGCAAAAGACAATAATGAAGTTATAACAGTAAATGCAGATGAAATTGTAAGCATTTCAGATGATTTAAAAACATTAACATATCAGTCTGAAACTGGCAAAAAAGAAACTCTTGAAATAAGCTCTGCACCGAAGGTTATTTATAACCAAAAGGCATACAGCAGCTATGTAAAGGCTGATTTTATGATAAAATCAGGAAATATTACAGTTATAAAATCACCCGTAAGAGGTGAAACTGACGTTGTAAAAATCACATCATATGAAACTATGGTGGTGGATCGAGTTTCTCAAACGAATGAAAAAATCTACAATAAATATAAGCATACAGGTGCAACAAGTGAAATAGCTTTAGAAAACAATGATTACATAATAACAAAGGACGGCAAGGAAATTGCGTTTACAGACCTTAAGGAATGGAATGTTTTAAATGTTGCAATCTCCAAAAGTTCAGGTGATAAATTTATAGAAATTCTTGTATCTGAAGCTCAGGAAATTGTAAAAACCGAAAAACTGACCAATGATTATGTTGAGGCAATCGGTTACATATATTATATGTCCGACAGCTATATGGACAGCGTTAAATATAACAAAATTATCGGTGAAAAGCTAAAAGTCGGAAGCTATCAGATTTATCTGCTTGATGCATTTGAAAAAATTGCGGCAGTAAGAAAAGACTACTCTCATGCTGATGACGAGTATGTTTATATCACAAAGGTATATTACGATGATATTGAATGCAGATTTTGTATAAGATTTTTCGATGTAAAGGAAGAAAGCTGGTTCAGCGGACAATTTGCAAAGGCAGTAACCGTAAATACAGAAAAATACAAGGGTGAAGACGCTTTATTCAATTCTGTATTGTTTGACGCAGACAGAAAATCGGTAAATCAGCTTGCAAAAGTGAAATTCAATTCAGACGGCGAAGTTTCAAAGGTTGAAACAGCGGTCGCAAGCGAAGAAGCGGATGAATCAAAGTTCACTAAAAAGCAGACTTCAAGTACAACCTTCTGGACAGAAAATCTGTCGTTTATGTACGAGGTCTTTGTTGCGGACAATGCAACAATTCTTTGTGTGCCTGAAGATTCGGGCGATATAAGCGGATATTATACAATCAGCCGTTCAGGAATTTATGATGACTATGCGCTTGCAGGTGCGACAAGTGTCGTGGCGTATGATTTCGATGAATTTTCACGAAGCAGTATGATTGTTATAACATACGAAGACAGAGAAATAAGCGAGCTTAGCCGAATTGTAGATGATTTGTTTGTTGTGCAGAAGAAAATAATTGCACTTGGCGGTGATGATGAAACGCACACACAGCTTATCGGTCACATAGGAAATTACAGTGATATTGCTGTTACCGCAAAGGACGAATCAGTTGTTGAGGATATAGACACGGGCGATGTTCTTGTCATAAAGCTTGACGGCAGCGGACGACTTGTTCAGGCTGATAAGATTTTCTCTGCAAATGCACTGAAAACTTCGCAAAACGTCTATGAAGATGCCAAATATGCGGCATATACAGGCAGCAACAGAAATGCAAGAGGACAGCTTTTAAATGGTTGGGTTAAGAATATCAACCTGAATTTCGGCAAAAACGAAAATATGGTTATACTCGACAGCGTTGAAAAGCTTCCCGTTAAGCTCAACGGTTCAGTGACAAATGCAATCATATACGATTGTGAGCTTGAAAAGGCAAGAATAGGAACTATAGATGAGTGCGAAATAGATGATTTGATGATTGTGCGTCTTAAGTATTCTACCGTAACGGCGATTGTCATAGTTAAAAATTTAGATATATAAGGAGGAAGATGGCAATGAAGAAATTTATTTCAATAATAATGACTCTTTCTCTGTGTTTATCTGTGACAGTGCCCGTATCGGCAAAACAGATTCAGAGCGTAACTACTGAATATACTTTCGCTGAAAACGCAACAGCCGATACAACATTTACAGGTGTGGCAACAGGAAGCGGTGAATGGAGTGAAACAATTTCAAATTATTTTTCACTCTCAGGCGGTGATTTGACAGTCGAAGCGCAAAATTCCACCAGATCGGTGTTTGCTTCAATTGACCAAAGCAAACAATCAGATAACTTCACAATAACAACCGACTTATCGGTTAAAACAGAAAGTACATCAAAGGCGGTTTATGGCGGAATAGCTTTCGGAGCAAATAGTAGCGGATATTATCAGCTCTATATTGCAGGTAATTCAAGTCTTGTGCTTGCAAAGCAGACCACGCTTCAGAGTGCATCAAAGGGTGACACTCTTTCGGAGGTGTCGTTAGCAGAGGTGCTTGACAAGACAGGTGTGCAGAGTGTTGCAATTGAGCTTAGTGCAGAGGACGAAAAGGCAACTGTTAAAGTAAACGGTACTGCGTTGATTTCGTATGAAAATACTGATTTTTCACCTGACGGATATTTTGGCTTTATAACATCGAGAAATATAAAGATGGTTTATAAAAATTTCAAAATATCAATGAAGGAAGAAACTGTAGTCTGGGAAGAGAGCGATTACGAAATCAGTGATTTTAATGCATCCTTGTCAGGCGATAATGCCGAGCTTTCATGGACAAATCCCGAAGCAGGTGAAATTACTGCAATAAAAGTTTATGATGATGAAGCGAATGAAATTACGGATTTTACGGGGACAGTAAACAAGCAAGCACTTGCACAGAATTTATTGTCAATCAGCGGACTTGAAAGAAACGTTGAGTATGGTTTTTATCTTGTTGTAAGCTTTAATGACCATAATCCGTTTACAACAGAAACAAAGTATGTAACTATTCCGTATGCTGAATCGGATTATCAGATTACAAACTTTGTAACAACACCGCTTCAGGACGGTGCAAAGCTTGTATGGAATAACCCTCTGGCAGGAGAAATCACAAATATCAGGATTACCGACGGAACCGGAAAGGAATATTCAAACGGTGCTGTATTTAGTGCCGGAAGTGAAAATACCGTCACATTGAGAGGACTTAATAAAGGCACAACATATACTTTCACACTGACAATAGCTTTTATGGCTCATGCAGATGTTACAGCTACAGGAAGTGTATATGTCCCCGAATCGGACGAGTCAAAATACTATCCAAAAAATGTGTTAGTATACGAAAAAGAAGGAAGTCTCGGTCTTTCGTGGGTAAATCCGCAAAGAAGTCTTACGGCGGTTAAAATTCTGAATTATGAAACAGGCTTACCATATACTGTTTCGGAAACGGTTTCAACTGCTGAAGGTGCAAAAAATGTTGTTCTTATAAAGGAATTGAGTAAAGAAAAAAGCACAAAAGTAAGAATTGTATTTGAGTTTAGCGACGGTCATGACGCTGTTGAATATCTTGCAGAGGGCAAGGCAAGCGGAATAGTGTCGGATTATGAGCAGAAAACAAGCACAAAGGTAGATGACTGGACACTGTTTTATAATGTAAAGGTTGCGGCAATTCCGCAGATGCCTGCTTCTGCAACGATTGAACGTGATGAAAACGGCAATTCATATGTTAAGTTCAGAGCAAATCATCAATCTACATACGACAATGTTTATTATCAGCTTCGTCAGACTCTTGATGACTATGACATTACGAAAACATATATTATACGTTTAAAGGTGAAATACACCAACGCCAAAAATTCCGTTCTTATTGCATATGACAATACACCATTAAACAGATATGCAAACGGGATGTCAACAAAGCAATTAAACGTCGGAACAGACCTTACCGAAACAGAATCAACAGACGGCTGGCAGACGCTTGAGTTTATTATGGAGCCTAAAAAGCCCAACGGTGCTGACCGTGTAAGCGGTAAAAACCTTGCAATTCAGCTTATAAATTCAGCGGAGGAATTTTGTGTTGATGAAATTGAAATGATTCCGCTTGATGCAGACGGAAAGGAAAATGGCGAAAGTATTATAACAAACGGAAGTTTTACGGTTTCTGATAATACTCCATCTTCAAGAGCAGGAATAAAGGCACAGGAATGTTACGCAAAAGACGGCAGTGCACATCTTTCGTGGACAAATCCCGATGATACGCAGTTTGCAAGAACTATTGTTTATGTCGAGCGTGACAAAGAGCTGTTTGAATGTGCGTCTCTCTCACCAACCACTACTGAAGTTATTCTTAATAACTTACCCTATGGCGAGAGCGTAAAATATGTTCTGCGCACGGTTGATACAGCTGATAATTTTTCGGCGGATTCAGAAATTGAACTGACACATCAGCTTAGTGATTGCGTTATAAGTGATATATACTATGTATACGAAAACGAAATAATAGCTTCACTTCCCGATAGCGTTAACGGTACGGTCAGTGCACATATAGACGTAACCAATAACAAGCTCCCCTCATTTTCGGGTTCGCTGTGGGTGGCAGTTTATGAAAACGGTGTTCTGAAATCTGTAGATTCGTGCGAAACAAAGACATTTGAAGCACGCAGCGGCAAGAAGACATTGAATGCTTATTTTAATGTCCCCCAAAAGAGCGGATACACTATAGAAGCATTCTTTATTGATGATATAGTCAATATGAAGCTTTTGGCTGATGCGAAAATTCTGAAGTAAGGAGGAGGGTAAATATGAAAAGAAAAGTATCTTTTATTATAGTATTATCAATGCTTATTTCAATGCTCACAATGCCTGCGGTAAAGGCGCAGATTGCAGACGGATGGACGATAAACTTCTCAAATGTTACCGAGGGTGTTGATGCAGAAGTATTTCTTGATAACAAAGTAAAATACAGCGGTGAAAATTCGCTATATGCCTCCTTTGATAAGTCGTATTTGTCGATGAGATACGTAAGTATTTCACAGAAAATACCCGTAGAAACAGGAAAAACCTATGTCTACGGAATGAAAATCAAGACTAATAAGGCAAACAGAATAATCACCAAAATCAATCAAACCAATATCAATTCAATGGTACCTCTTACAAAGACCTACGACTGGATGGATTTTCATTTTGAATATACCCATACCGGTGCAGATGAGACCGTTAATTACACAACAGTAGTTGAGGATGTAACAAAGGGCGTATGGATTGACGATGTATATTTTTATGAGAAGAACGGAGATAAAACCAACCTTGTGAAAAATTCAGGTTTTGAAGGTGTTGAAGAGGTAAAAGAAGAAGTTGAAGCTCCGCAGAAGATAGAAAGCGTTGCAGATACAGAGGCTTTGCTTTCAAAAATAAAATCATCAGACGTTTTTAACTACGAGGATATTGCAAGGGTAATGGCAGGCTTTAAATACAGTGCAGTATTTCCTGCCAAAGGCATAACAATCGACGGTGAAAACGGTGACTGGCAGGACTATACGGAAATGAACATGCCCGTAATGAGTGACCAGTATTATGTGATGAACGAGGATTATATCGTTGGCGGTATGGATGCTACAGCAACATACAAATTCTGTTATGATGAAAATAATCTGTATATTCTGATTAACGTTAAGGATAATACACATTGTTTCTATGATAACGCTGCAGACTACTGGAAGGGCGACAGTGTTCAGCTTGCGATATGTGCACAGGGACACACATATGATACAGAAATAAGCTTTGTCCATAACGAGGATGAGAAAAAGGGTACGGTATATTCGGCAGCAGCAATTGACGCAGGTGCTGCGGCGAACGTAAAGCTTTCGACAAAGCGAGTAGGCGATGTTACAACCTACGAGGCGGCTGTACCATGGGATACGACATTTGTTGAACGCCCCGAAAAATGTCTTTTAAGCTTTCTTGTAAATGAAAATGACGGTTTAGGCAGAGCATACCTCATAGAGGTTGCTCCTAAAGGGATTTCAATCGCACCTAAAACCAGTATTGATTTTCCGCTTCTTGAGCTTGTAGAAGAAGGTAAGGACTGGTATGCGTGGATTGAAGGCCCTGCAAAGATTATGATGAACGAGGAAAGCATATATGATGTTTATCTTGTTAACCGTGGCGGCGATAAACAGGTCAAGATAGACATTCCGCTTTTTGAGTCAAAGGAAACCGTAGTTATTCCTGCAAACAGCGGAATAAGACGTCAGTTTAAATATGTACCGAAGGATTACGGCGAAAAGAATATTGAATGTATTTTTTCGGATTCCAAATCCACAATAAGCAGTAACTTTGATGTATTTGCTGATCCGAGTAAAGAGTATTTTAATGAAACCATTGAGGAGTTAAAATACAACGGAAAGCTTTTGCAAAATCTTATCAGACGCTGTAAAAAGCTTGGTATAAACCCTGACTATGAAGAAGTAAGATGTACCATCTACAACAGATTTATAGAGTGGTTTGAGGATGATTTAGACCACAAGGAATTTTCAAGATCAGAATATACTTTAAACTGTCTTAAAGAAATTTATGAAGAAACAAAAACAGCGCTTTACAGCTACTTAAACGGCAGTGCAAAGCCACTGGAGGTACCGAAATACGTTGTTTCCGATATGGAAATTGACGGAAGCCGTATCATAACCGATGCGGAGTATAAGGGTGAGATAGTACGGCGTCCGATGTTTATGGTCGGAATGCATATGTACGATACTGATGATATTCAATATCTTCCCGATTTTGGCTATAACAATGTCCAGATAGAAATCGGTGTTTCACAGCATATGAAGGTGTCAAGCGGAATAAAGGACTGGATGGCAGTCAGCTGGGGCGATACAAAAATCCCCGACCATACGCTTGAAAGAACAACCGAGGAAAAAGCAAGCGGTAATCACAGCCTTAAGATGGTGTTCAGAAGCCAGAAGGAAAATAACCTCTACAGAACAGTTTACCAGTCGTTTGAATGTAAACCCAACACAACGTATTACTGGGGATTTAAGGCGAAAGCGGAAAACGCAAGTGCCGTTCATGCATCGCCGACGGGCGGAAGTCCGTATAATGAGCGTGTGGTTCTGCCTGAGGGCACATACGACTGGACATCATTTGACTACACATATACAACGGGTGATGAAGCAACATTCTTAAAGCCTTGCTTCATCTTTAACGGCCCGACGAGTGCTTTCTACATAGACGATTACTATGTATATGAAGCAGGCTCGGATGTAAATCTCATGAAAAATTCCGGCTTTGAAGAGGAAATAGAAGAGGGCACAATCGCACAGCATTCATATGATATTGCTGCAAATAAGCTTTCTTATATAAAAGCGGCAGAGGAGAACAATGTATCGGTGGATTTACTTCTCACACCGCATTATTTCCTGAATCCGCTGTTTGAAACGTATAAAGACTTAAAGTATCCGGGCGAAGGATTTATAAAATTCTATTATGACCACCCGATTGCAAGAAAGGTAATGGAGGAGCATATTGAAACGCTTATCAAGGAAACTGAAAAGTTTGACTGTATAAACTCAATATGTGTAATAAACGAGCCGTGGCATACGACAAATGCGAGCGAGCATTATCGTGAAGGCTGGATTGAACATCTTAAGAATGAGTACAATAATGACATTTCAAAGCTGAATACGGTTTATGGTACAGATTATGCAGATTTTGCAGATGTACCGTATGTATACGGCACACAGCCTAGTCTGATGCTTTATGATTATGTAAAATTCAATGACAGCGTACAGACGGAATTTATCAAGTTCCTTGTAGATACTGTCAGAAAATATACAGATAAGCCTGTACATTCAAAAACAATGATGTATTTCGGCAGTGATGACACAGAAAAAAGATGGCATTTGGGTGACGGTGCCGACCCTGAAAATCTTGTTGATTTTACCGACATTAACGGAAACGACTCCGAGCTTAGAATTATGACTCCGTTTGATACATATCTTGACGGAAAAATACTTCAGAAGTCTATTTTATATGATTTCAACCGCAGTCTTAAAGAAGCACCTGTGTATAACAGTGAAGACCATATTGCAAACAATGAGGAAAAGATGTATGACCCTGCGTTTGCGAAGAATGTCAGAAGTGAACAGTGGATGAGTGCTATGCATGGCAGAAGCATGACAAGCATCTGGAACTGGGACAGAAGCCGTTCGAGAAGCTATACTGCAGACGGACTCACGTTCCGACCTGATGTAATGGACGAAATTGCAAAGAGTGCAATGGACCTTAACCGTCTTTCGGAATACGTTTATGAGATTATCGACAAAAAAGCCGATTGCGGAGTATATATGTCCAAGGCTACGAGAGTAATCAACCGTGAACACGTCAATGCAGTGTATAAGATTTACGAAAATATTATATATCAGGGTATAAAACCGATGTTTGCGGCAGACAGTCAGCCCGAATTGATGCATAAATACGATATATTGTTTATGCCTGACTGTAAGAACATACCGCTAAAAACTCTAAATGAGCTTAAAGCATTTGTTGACAGCGGTAAAAAACTCGTAATTTTCGGCAAGGACACTATCGAAAAAGACGAGCACGGACAGCCGTTGCCGGAAGATATAGTTTCATATGTAAAATCCAGAGCTGAAATTTATGATATTGAATCTGACGGCAGACGTGTTACAACGCCTGATGATGACATTTACAATGCAATAGACGAACTGACAAAGGATAAGCAAAGAGTAGTGCTTATTGACAGCGAAACAGGTAAAAAGCTGCGTAATGCCGAATGGCAGTGGACGGAGTTTGAGGATATTAACGGTGAGTCGGGAATGCTTATAAACATGAGCAACTATGACTGGAATAACTCAAAAACCGTTAAGCTTTACATTGACGGAAATCTTGTTGAAAACGGATTTGAACTGAGAAGCAATAAAGCTATCGCTTCCGAATTTGTACTCGAAAGCTTTAGCCCGATACTTATTAAGGTTGTAAAATAAAGAATAATATGCCGTTTACCTGAAAAACGGTAAACGGCATACGGATAAAAAGGAGAGATTTATGAAAAAAATACTATCACATCTTCTTGTTTTTGCAATTCTAATCTGTAATATTACAGCGGTTTTCGGTGAGGTTGTCAATGTTGATTATGAGGTATACAGCGCAGATATTTCATTCCTTGAAGCTGAAAAAAATGAAATAGAGCTTCTGATGAAAAAGTGCGATGAGGAACAGATTTCGTGTCCGTATGAAGAAATGCGCTATGCCGTTCTTGAACGCTTTCTGGGGTATTTAAAGGATGAGCTTTCAAACGGCATAAGCTACAGAAGCGAAGAAAACGGGTATACAGTCGAGGATGTCAAAGCGATTTATGACTATAATATCGGTTGCCTGAAAAACATAAGCAGTCTGACAAAAACAAATCTCAATGCATACTTAAGCGGTGAAAAAACACCGCAAGAGGTTCCCCGAATTCTCACTTCTGATTTGCAGATTGACGGAAAAACCATAATGTCAAAAACGAAGCTCAACGGCTTTGAAGAAATGCGCAAGGTTTTCCTTACAGGCTACGGACATTATGCTCAGGCAAAGGACGATCTGGACATCTTCACAAAGCTTGGTGCGAATATAATTCAGACGGAAGTCGGCATTTCGGCGCACGCATTAAAAACAAGCGGTGTAAAGGACTGGCTTAGTGCTTACAATATGAATTTCGGGACACCCGACTATAGTGTTGAACAGACAGCGGATGAACGGTATCACGGTAACTATTCCGTAAGGTTTACAAACAACACCGCAAAAACTCCCAATGTGTGGTATGCGCTAAATCAGCCGGTTGAGGTTGAACCCTCAACTACATATACCTACAGCTTCTATGCAAAGGGAACAAACATAACCTATTTTTCATATAAGCCAAATTCAAGCGCATCACTGCGCTATGTGGCGAGCTCAACGGCAAAGAATATAAACGACTGGACTCTCTATAGCTATACATTTACTACGGATGCCAATCAGAGTGAAGCAAAAATGTATCTTACAACAGAGGGTACGACCGATGCAGTTTATGTGGATGCTGTCAGACTTGAAAAGGGAAGTGCACGTACCGAAACAGGCACAAATATGCTTGTAAACGGAAGCTTTGAGGAATTTGAAGGTAAGGATGAAATTCTGGATTCCGACCCTTCAAAAAGAAGAGCATTGATGAAAACCTTTGAAGAAGCGGCACAGAAAAATATTAAGGTGAGTCTTTTATTGTCCCCACATTATTTTGTAAATGAGCTGTATAACGACTATCCCGACCTTAAGCTTGAAGGTACAGACACCTACGGCGGTATAGGCTACCATGTTTCGCATGATATTGCGAAAAAAGCGGTAAAATTTCATATTGAAACTATATTGCCCGAGGCCTTGAAATATGGCAGTATAAGTGATATATGTATGATAAACGAGCCGTGGATTGTTACCAATACAAATAATTATTACAAAAAAGACTGGGCAAAGTACCTTGAAGGTGTTTACACAACAATCCAGAATCTGAACTCACATTACGGAGGCACTTCATATTCTTCATTTGATGATGTGCCATTTCCTGCATCGGGCAAACAGCCGACCATTCAGGTGTATGATTATAAGCAGTTTAATGACAGCGTAATGACCGAGTGGATAAAATTCATGTCGGAGTGTATAAGAAAGATTACCGACATACCCATTCATGTAAAATCAATGCAGTATGTTGCGTGGGCAGACGAAAGCTCACCGAGATGGCTTATTGGTGCAGGACTTAACCTTGAAAGAATTTCTGATTATGTGACAATAAACGGAAACGACGCTGAGCTCAGATTTGACCTTGACGAGGGCGAAACCTACTCGGAATTTATCACAAAAAAAGCACTGCAAAAGAGCATGTGGTATGAGCTGATGCTTTCTATTAAGGAAATGCCCGTATTTAACAGCGAAGACCACATAATAGCGAACGGTGACAAGAATTATAATGATGCACACAGAAAAAATATCGGTGCAGAGCAGTGGATGAGTGCAATACATGGCAGAAGCATGGCGACATTATGGATATGGGACAGAAGTTTAACCCGAAAGGAAACATATGAAAGCGTAATGTACCGTCCTGATGTGGTTGAACAGATAGGCGAGGTTTCGCTTGATTTGAACAGACTTGCCGACGAGGTTTATGCCGTAATGAATACCGAAGCAAAAATCGGAATTTTATATTCCGAAGCCTCAAGAGTATATCAGTATGAGCATTTAAACTCGGCGTATAAAGCATTTGAAGCATGCCTTTTTAACGGTGTAAAGCCGGGATTTATTGTGGAAAGTGCTCCCGAAAAGCTTCATGATTACGATGTGGTAATTATTCCGTCATCAAAATACGTTAAAAAGAGCGTTATTGACGAACTCAGAAAATACGTCGGCAATGGCGGTAAGCTTATAATAATCGGGAACAGTTCCTTAAAATATGACGAGCATACAGATGCGCACGACAGTGCGGCTGTATCGGAAATAACCTCAAAAGCGCAGGTAATTCCGATGAGTTCATTATCGTATATTATGACTGCACCGACTGCAGATACTTTATTTGAAGCGATAGGTGCGGCGGCGGAGGAAAAACAGCTTTGCAGTGTGGAGATTATTGATAACTCCACGGGCAAAAGAGTACGAAGCGTTGAATATATGGCGGCTGATATTAACTGCGGTAAGCTTATAAGCATATGTAATTACGACTGGGACAATGATAAAAATGTAAGCATATACGTTAACGGCAACAAAATCACATCGGGTATGACTGAACTAAGAAGCGGCGAAAAGCTTTTACAGAATTTTACCCTTAAAAGCTATGACCCGATTCTTGTCAGGGTAGAGGAGGAATAAAATGAAAAGATTTTTAATTATTCTATTCCTTATATTTACCGTCTCGGCAGTGGTGCATGCAGACGATTTACCCTCTCACGTAATAGCAATAAAAAACGGAGAAAACGCAACTATTTCATGGAAAAATCCTGACAGAATGAGTTTTATCCGCTTGTATTCAATTGAAAACGGCGAAAAAACGCTTGTAAGTGAGGATTTTGATTTATCCGATGCGGGAATTAATGAATACACAGTAAAAAGCAGTGATGAAGCAAAGTATCTTTTAAATTTCAGAAGCGCAAGCGGCAAAGACAGTTATTACAGTGTAAGTGAATTTAAGGATATTTCAAAAACAAACAGCTTTATAAACGACTGGACGATATGCAATGCCATGCCGTCAGGTGTGGACTTTACACTTGACAGAAATGATAAGCAAAGCGGAAGGTCAAGTCTTTGGATTACGTCAGCCTCTGAAAATCCGCATAACGCTTACATAGAGCATTGTGTATGTGACGTGATTGATAAAACTTCACAGTATAAGCTGAGCTTTTGGCTAAAAACCGAAAATGGCGGCGGTGTGAGGATAAATTCAGGCTACAACAAAAAGAGTGAAAAGGTTGTGCTTGATAAAATTCCTGCCTCAAACGGTGAGTGGGAATATGCCGAGTATATTTTGCAGGGCGAAAGTACAGGCTATATAAGCATTTCGCCGTTAAATGCGGAGGATGTAAAAATAGATACAATCACTCTTTACCGTCAGAATAACGGCGAAAACTGCGGTGCAAATCTGATAAAAAATTCCACATTCAGTATTTCTGATAATATTATAAACAATGAAGTGACAGAGCTTACGGCACAAAAGAGTAAAAACAGCACCATACTCAGCTGGACAGCTCCCGAATTTCATGACAGTGAAAAATTTCGTGTGTACCAAAACGGCAGACTGCTTGCTGAAACGGATTCATCCGACAGCACAGAGCATATATTTTTCCGGACTGCTTTTGATGGTGAATACACGGTAACAGCTGTTGACAATAAAGGCAATGAATCAGAGGGCATAAGCACAGTACCTGAGGCATTGCCGTATGAAGGAAGCATATACCGTCAGTATTTTGACAATCCTCTTTCATATGATGACCTTACGAAGATAGACTACTTAAAGAACTACAGCATACAAAACAACGCATTGCTTATCACTGCGGGAAAGGGAATACATCTCTTACCGCAAAGCATAACGGCGGATGAATTTATCCTTGATATGGATATAAGTGCCGAAATGAAGAGTAATGCAAGCTTTGGTGTACTGTTCGGGTATAACTATGATGATACAACCAATACATCAAGCTGTAGTAAGGTGACATTTGATGTATCAGGAAACGTCAGAACAGGACAATATTCTTCATCGGGCAAGAATGCGTCAACGTTGATTTCGGGTACGGAAAGCACGTCAACATATCCGGTATTCGGTACAGAATTTTCGCATATACGCATAGTGCAGTCAAAGGGTACGGTAAAAATACTGATTGACGGAAAAACCGTTCACACAGCTATTAACACTGCCATAAACGGCTCGTTCGGCTTTGAAACAAATATACGAATTACCCCGACGATTGACAATATTGAAATACGTACTCCCGATGCAAGCGCAGATGCGATATATGACAGTAACTACAAGTACGGAACTACACAGCTTGTAAGCGTTCCGATAAACAACAGAGTAAACGAGCTTTTGACCGACACAAATAAAATAAGCTGTTTACGACTTGGCGGAAACACTGTTTCCGTGCTTGAAAGCAAAGAAACGCTTTCGGATTTTGTGTTTGAGTTTGATTATACCATGACCGATGTTCTTGATAGCTGGTTAAGTGCATATTGCGGTCCTGTATTCGGCTATACCGATGAAAAGGGCTGGTGCTACAGAATAGGACTTCGTCACAGCGGAAAGGTATTCGTAGATAAGCGATATATGGACGACACCTCAAAAACTGTTGCAGAATGGTCAAGCAACGGCTTTGAAATCGGAAAAACGTATAATATTCGTGTGGTGATGAATGGCGGAGTACTTTCTCTTTACTGCGACGGTACTCTGATAGGACAAAAAAGCGGTATTGAAGAAACAAACGGAACGTTTGGCTTTTCATCAAACGGAGCAGGTGCAGAGTTTAAAAACGTACTGATAACACCGTATTATGATTATGAGACGGTTAAGACGGTAAAAGAATACAGCGAAAGCTTTGCATTGCGTGATGCAATGCCCGAAACGGCGGTGCTTATAAACGGCGAAGCAAATGTAGTGTTTGCCGATAACGGACTCCTTTGCAAGAGTGATGGTGAAGCAGTGTATATTCTCGATAATGTAGCGGATAACGGAAATTCCGTATTTGAGGCGGAAATCGCTTTTAATGCGAATGACGAAACAAACACCGAGTTTTCACTGAACGTACATTCAATCGAAGGTTTTGGTTATTACCGAGTTGGTCTTAGTGAAAGCGGAAAGCTTACTCTTGTGCGTTATGATGACGATTTCACGCCGTCCGAAGCGTATGTCGGATGTGAAGATACGGGAGTAATTGCAGATACTGAAATATCATCACAGGCAAAGCTTCGTGCAATGGCACTTAATAATATGCTGTATGTATTTGTTGATGATAAGCTATACATTTCTCAGGAAATACATAATAATGAAGGCGGATTTGGCTTTGGTGTGAATAACGGTGATGTAACCGTCAAAACTCTTTCAATAAGAGATACAGTAAGCGGTGACACCGTAATGCCTGACGGCTACAGTGCGGCTATAGAAAAGCTTACTGTAAATGAAAATACGGTATCGTTTGATGTAAGCGCAGGAGCGAAGCTTGATAATGTAAGTATAATAACGGCGGTGTATGAGGGCGGAGTGCTTAAGGAAATTAAAATACTTGAGCCTGTTTCAATGCTTTCAGGCGAAACTGCCGGTTATAGTGCCGAAATGGTTAATACCGTCGGCAATAATAAAGTTAAGGTTATGATTTTCAATACAATGAAGGAGATGATGCCGCTTGCCGCAGTATGCGGAAACTGAATGGAAATTTAATATCGGGAAAATATCCCTGAAAAAGAAAGGAATGAAGAAAATGAAAAAACTTTTAGCATGGATACTGAGCATGAGTATGATTTTAACCTCATGCGGACTGACTGCTTTAGCAGTGGAAGTATCTTCGGCAACAACTTTGTACAGTCAGACATTTGACGATGCGACTTCTATCAATGATTTCACTATGGTCGCAGGCGGTGCAGCCTTATCCTATAATGAAACGGATAAAAGCGCAACCTTGTCAAAGTACGGTTCGAGAACAATTTATTTGCTTCCCGAAACGGTAAATTATTCAAACTTTGTAATTGATGCAGATGTAATTCCGAGCAGTACACAGGATGAAAACCTTAACTTCGGTTTTGTTTTTAACTACGCTGATACAAAGAATTTTGCAAGAATGATGTATTATGCAAACAGAGAAAAAAATCTGTTTCTTGCAGGCATTGTAGACGGAACATCAAAAGGATGGGAAGTTTACGCCGGTACTGGTGCATCTTCTCTTACTGCAGCGGGCGAAAAAGCACATCTGAAAATGATTGTTAATAACGGAAAAATGGAATTTTTCGTAAACGGTGAATTGTGCTATACATATACTTCGGGAACAGGCTCAAACATAGGTGAAATTGATTTCACAAAAGGCGGAAGAATAGGTCTTGAAGTGCAGGCAGGTCAGATAAGCGTTGACAATGTTATTGTTAAGACTATTGATTCAACTTCATATGATAATGCTTATTATGCAAATTCATTTAATGATGAAAAAGCAGCTCTGAATCTTGTTAATGTAACCAATAAAAACAGCTTTACAGCCGGAATAAGAGGAGCAGCTACATATTCAGATGACGGAAATACTTGTTTATGGCATATTCCGACTGCCATCAAAGGAAATTATGTAGCTGAAATGAATCTTTCGTTTGTTGAGACAGCTACAACACCTGATACAGGTAGATGGCTGGGTTTTGCTTATGGTATATCGGAGGACAAAGCAAGCTATAACAGTGCTCTCGTAAGACTTAATGGAAAAACTGACGCAGGTACAACGGGAAATTATACAGCGGGCACCCCAAAAACAAATACACTTCCGGCATTTGAGTATTATACAAAAACAGGTACAAATGAAACATCCAAAAGACACAATCTACGTCTTGTTGTTGAGGATAAGAGAGCCAAATTTTTTGTAGACGGCGCACTTGCTTGTACATATTCAAATATCGGCACAACAGACGGTTATGTAGGTATAATCACAAACGGTCTGGGTGCTAATGTGTACAGCCTGAGAGTTTCACCTCTTGAAAAGGTTAATACATATGAAGCAGACTTTACAAATACAAACGAGCTTGCAAAATGGGATAATCTTTACGGTACAAATGCACCGTCATTATCAAACGGCAAGCTTGTATGGGGTGCAAGCAATACAGATACTGCATATCTGCTTCCTACAAGAAGCCTGACAAACTTTGTTGCAGAAACAGAAATTACAAATACAGCAGGAAATTACAGAATAGGTCTTGTGTTTGGTTCAGACGGAACATCGACAAGTATTAATGATTCAAAAATAATGATGTTTACTGATGCTAACATATACCGTCCTCAGCTTTACCTTGCGTCAGGTACAACTCCCGTACGTGAATCGAATGAAGCATATTCATATACTTTAAATAATGGTACAGCAAGCAAAGGAACACGTACAACAAAGCTTAAATCAAAGCTTAAGCTTGTTGTATACAACAGCTATCTTGCGGCATGGGTTGACGACCAGCTTATTTTCACATACGCACTTTCGGATTATACGGGCGGAAGAGTAGGCTTGTTTATAGACTACTATGCAATAGAAATGAGTAGTCTTTCGGTAAGATCTGCCACAGCAGAGGATATGTTGCTTGCCGCTTCATTTAATGAGACAGACAAAAACATAGGTGCCCTTGAGAGAATTACGGCTAATACAGGCGGCGCTATTTCTTCGCAACAAAACGGTTCTGCAACGTGGGGTAAAATGGGCGGAACTGTTCTTTATGCAAAGAAGGGTGTTAACTGCGGCGACCATGTTTACAGCTCATCATTCACCTTTGGTACAGACCACAATGGCCCGACAAGATTTATTTCTCCCATCTTTGGTCTTAATAAGAATGATGACGGTACATATTCAATGATAGCTGCACACGTTAAATATAACGGTGAGGTTGCAGTTCAGAAGGTGACGCTTGGTTCAAATTTAACTGATGTTTCGTGGGGTACAGTATACGGAACAGCAAACATATATGATATGTTCCCCGATAACCACAGCACGATTACATATAATGATGCTGACCATAATGTATTGCAGTCAGATATACCGTGGAGATATAAGCATGTTCTTAACAATGGAACACTTGACATTTATATAAATGATGTTAAGGCTTTAAGCGTAACAAATGATGCATTTAAAGACCTTAAGGGTGATGTAGGTATCTTACAGAACGGAGTTAGTTCCGTACTTCGATATATTGGTGTAAGAGGTGTTGAGGATGCTGACCTTACACAGAAATATACAGGTAAAATTCTTTACTCGGACGGTAATGTTTCTATAGCTGCACCGGGACTGATTGCACGTATATATGACGCTGAAGAAAATCTGTTCACAACAGCTGTTTCGGATGCAAACGGCGGTTATGTTGCAAAGCTGAGAAATGCAACAGAGTATAGTGTAAAAATCTCAGACGCTTCGGGAAAACTTCTTCTTGAAGACACAATGACATATGATGTAAACAGCGAAAAGAATTTCACAATAGTTGATACAGCAAAGGATTTATCATCAGTACTAAATGTTGATTTTGCTGATGGAATAAAGGATAATTCAATCAATGGATATACATTAAAAGCAGTTGAACGTACTCAGGTGGCACTTGCTGAGCGTGAGGAAATGGGCGGTAGTACGGCGCTTGTTCTTGACGGTGTAGGTGATGCTGTATACGTAGACGAAGAAATCACAATGAATGATTTGTCGGCAGTAACTGCAGAAGCAGTGTTTATGCCTGAAGAGCGAAAGGGTATAAAGACAATGACAGTGCTTGGCGGTTTCCAGCCTCAGGGAACAACATGGCTTGGCTACGGCTTGTATGTAGATGAGATTGACGGTGTTAATTCAATCGTATTCAAGGCGAATATCGACGGAGTTGTTAAATCAGTATCAACACCCTGCGAAATGAATACATTGTACTATGCGGCAGGTGTATTTGACGGCGAAAACATGAATTTGTATGTTAACGGCGAATTAAAGGCAACAGCTGCAGCAGCAGGCGAGCTTGTTATAAAGGGAACAAAGACCACAAAGACAGGTATTGGTGCTGAATGGTATTCGTTAAACGACCACAGAAAGTATTTCTTCAAGGGTATTATCGGTTCGGTTAAGGTTTCAAATTACGCAATAGATGCAAAGTCAATTTCCGACAAATATGCAGAATACTACGGCGAAGGTTATCTCTTTGAAGAGGATTTATCGGATGATGTAGTTGTAAATGTAGCATTTGATAAGGACGTATATTCAAAGGGCGAAACAGCAACTGCTACAGTAACTGTTTCAAATAATACAAATGCAGAGAAGACACTTAATATTAAAATGGTACCCGGATATTTTGCGGCACTCACATCAGCGAGTGACACAGTTACCGTTACGGCAGGGGCAAATTCATCAGCTACAGCTGAATTTACATATGCAGTTCTTCAGGGCGGACGTGAGCCGTTCAAGGCATATGTAAGCGAAAACGGTGTTGCTGTTGCAGAGGAAAGCGCAACAATAACCGTTTCGGGTGCAGGCTTCTATAAGGGTGATATTCACAGCCATACAACATATTCGGATGCTGTAAATACATTTGAAGAAAATGTTAAAGAAGCTTTTGCAACAAAGAATCTTAGCTGGAACTATGCAACAGACCATAATATGTATGGCTACTGGTATAAGAACAGAATTAACGGCGTAAACAACAGCTTTGCAAACGGTGAATATATTATGATGGCAGGCTCAGAGCTTACCACAAATTACGGTCACGCAAATACTTATAATCTGAATAATGATGTTTCAACAGCAGAACTGTCAGCGGCAAATGCTCCGTTCTGGCACGAAAACAAGCCGGCGGCAAACAGCATAGTAACTGAGGATACCGGCGCAGGAACACTTAACGGCTGGCAAAATGCAGTTGATATAGTTGAAAATGATTATGAGGGTGCAATTTATCTTAATCATTTCCAGGATGAACCGTATGTAATCAGCGAAGATATTATCAAGGATTTGAGAAACTATACAGGTCTGGAAGCATGGAGCGGATATGAACCGTACGGAGCAGAGTTAACCCTTAAGCAGATGGAAATCTGGGATAAGGCAAACTCAATCGGTTGGAGTCATATAATCGGTCATGGTTCAACAGACGCACACGGTGCTGCATTTGTTGGCGGTGTTCAGCTTGTGGCATATATGGATGAGCTTTCACAAAGCGAGATTAACCGTGTTATGCTTGACGGTAGCTCATTTACTACAAACGGTGTTGAAGTGAGGTTTGACATTAACGGTGCTGATTTATCCAAAACAGCTAAAATTGTAAATGATGCTGAAGAAGCAACATTTAACGTAAATGTTTATGACCCCAATGGTGATATTCTTCAGGTAAACCTTATAAAGAATGTTGTAAGCGGAGAATACACGACAGCAAACAAAGAAGTGATTTCACTCTTCACAAAGGGTGATGAAGCTGTAGGCGAATGGAAGAACTCATTCAAGCGTGCGGTGAATGATAATGAATTCTACAGAGTAGAAGTAATTACCGCAAAAGCTGTATATGATGCAATTTCAGGCACAGGACAGAGCCAGGAAGGTGAAACAGCAGGTAAGGGTTACGCATTTACAAATAATATCTGGATTGAAAAGGCTGATAAGTCAAACAGCACAAATATCAGCGAAATTTCGTATAACGGAAACGACCTGACAGTTAAAGAATTGCCGACAGGTATTAAGTATATAGAGGGTAATGGAAACTTTGCACCTTCGTCACTTAAGGTTACAGCTGACGGTGCAGTAAACACAACTGTAGAAAATAATCTTGTTACAATTACAGTAACAGCAGACGACGGAACTGTTTCTTCAACACAAATGTATCTCGTAGGGGATATACAGACTGTTTTAGGCGAAACGGAGATTGTTGTTGACGAAAGTACAGTTGAAATTGATACCACTTATGTAACTGCACAGATTTCAGTTAATGACGTGGAAGGACTCATCACATCGTCCGCAAAACTGATTCTTGCAGTATATGATAACGGTGTATTGCTTGGAGCAGATGCAGTTGATATTTCTGCAGACAGCCTTGTTGCAGAGCCGATTGTTGAATATGATGAAGTTGAAGATGCTTCAACTTTGAGTACAAAAGTATTCTTGTTTGACAGTTTAAATGGCATGCTTCCTTTGGCTGATTGTGTACCTTTACAGTAAAATATACACTATAAAAGAAACAGGGATTTTATCCCTGTTTCTTTTTCGTTAATTTTGATGTAATGTGTTGTTTTGATGTGTATAAAGATAGGCTTAGTTTATTTGTACATCATCTGATAACTAATACAACAGAACCGTCCCCTTGTGTTAACGAACTGCGCCGCAGAAAAAGTCAACTTGAAGATATTATATATCAAGGTTCAAAAGCAAAGCACTTGTTGGATAAAAATGCGGTTATAGAATTGTTAAAAGAAAGTACTGAATTATTGAATGTAGACCCTAAAGTTGCTATAAAACGATGCATAACAAAAATATACGCCAATACTGACAAGTCTATAACTGTCAATATGGGCGTACATTTAAATGGTTGCGGGGGCCGGATTTGAACCAACGACCTTCGGGTTATGAGCCCGACGAGCTACCGAACTGCTCTACCCCGCGATATTTAACTGTGCTCTTTTGAGCATAATAAATTATACCATAATAATTGATGATTGTCAAGAAAAAACATAAAATACCTCAAATTTTACAAAGTTATAGAAAGATTAAAAGGTATTTTAATCTAATTGCACAAAATTAAATGCTGTTTTCCGTCAAAATGTTATCTGGAACAGTAAAAGCATGATGCACATAATTAAGTATATTCAAAAAAACAACAAATTATACCTTAATTTTGCCACAAGTGCTTTTGCATATCCACACAACCGTCAGCAAGAAAGGAAACACCTTCATTTTCGAGCAATTCACGTTGAACATTATCTCCGCCGAATGCAAAGCTTTTTGCAACCTTACCTTGAATATTCACTACTCTGTGGCAGGGGATAACTCCGGGCATAGGATTTTTATGCAGAGCATATCCTACCACACGTGCAGCTCTCGGCTTACCTGCAAGAGCGGCAATCTGACCATAGGTTGCGACTTTACCTTTTGGGATTTTCAAAACTGCTTCGTATACCTTATCATAAAAATTCATTTTCGTCATGTACCTCAATTCCGTTTTCATGAAGAAGCTGTGCGCATATACCCATACCGCTTATGAGCTTTTTTGAAAAAGTGCCGTCGTATACATTTTTTGTGCCGCATGAAGGACTTTTCTCCTTAAGAATTGCCATGCGGCAATTACACTGTTTTGCAATTTTAAGTGCTTCTTCAGCACCTTTTTTATATTGAACAGTTACATCTTCGCCGTCGATGTTTATAACCTTGCCGCCGCATATTTCCGATGCGGCGCGTGGCGTTTTAAGACCGCCTAGTTGTTCGGGGCAAACGGGAATAAGCGTATGTTTTTCACCTATACGCACAACCTGCTCATTAAGATTATTTTTGCCGTTATATTTGCAGTCTATACCCAAAAGACATGCACTCACAAGAATATTCATACCTTTAATTTAATCAATACGGAAAAGCTTTTTCCCGTTCTCAAATGTTATTTTTTCAACTTCTTCAACCGATATACCCTTAATTTCTGCAAGAAGCTCTGCTACATAATGCATATAAAGCGAGCTGTTGCGCTTACCACGCATGGGAACGGGGGCAAGGTAGGGACTGTCCGTTTCGAGCACAATTCTGTCAAGCGGAACATATTTTGCCACTTCACGGGGGACACGTGCATTTTTAAATGTCAGCGAACCGCCGAAAGCAATATACATACCCCAATCAAGTATAGTTTTCGCCATTTCACAGCTACCGCTGTAGCAATGGAAAACACCGCCGCAGTCACGTACATTATGAGCCTTCAGTACATTAATGCAATCGCCGTGTGCGTCACGGTCGTGTATAATAACGGGAAGCTTTAGTTCGCAAGCGACATCTACCTGTTTGCCGAGCCACAGCTTTTGCAAGTCCTTGGTGTCCTGACCATAATAGTAGTCAAGTCCTATTTCGCCTACAGCCTTTATTTTGCTGTGCTGTGCGGCTTTTCTGATTAATTCTGTTGTATCGTCGCCGGCCTCTGATAAATCACCCGGGTGTATTCCTGCCGCACCATAAACAAACGGATATTTTTCGCATAATTCTATGATTTCGTTCATTTCGGACAGCTTTGATGCAGGAATCATAATAAGTCCTACGTTGTTTTCGTTCATGGACGAGAGCAACCCGTCAATATCTTCGCTAAACTGTTCATCATTGTAATGTGCATGTGTGTCAAAAAGCATTTTTTTATCCTCTCACTATTCTTTCTTCTGTGACTATAAAATCCATCGGTATATCGTGTTCTTCGGTGCTGATGTTTTTTTGGAGTTGAAAATCATAGCACAGACCAATTTTTGCTGCATCAGAAAGACACAAAAGCTTATCGTAATATCCTTTGCCAAATCCCATACGGTTACGTTGCATATCAAAAGCAATGCCCGGCACAAGTATACAGTCGATGTCAGCAATCTGGGCTTTGCGGATGCTGATTGGCTCAAGTATGCCGTATGCACCTTTTTGAAGCTCGTCCATTGACGTGATATATGACGGGATAATTGTTTCAGTTGATGTGTCCGACACAGGTATAACCACACGCTTTGCCGATGCAAGAAGCACTTGTACTATTTCCGTTGTGTCAACCTCGTTAAATGCACTTAAATATACCATAACCGTAGTTGCGCTCAAAAATTCTTCAATAGTAAGAAGCTTTTGATGAATTATACGGCTTTTCTCCAAAACCTCGGTTTTGGACATTTTTGTACGCTTGTCCTTGATAAGCTGTCTGATTTCGTTCTTTTCCATCAGTACTGCATCTGCGCCTTGATTTCGTCGGCGGTGGATTTGTCCTTCAAAAGCTCTGCAATGACAAATCCGAATTCCGCAGCTGCACCTGCGCCTTTTCCGGTGATGATTTTTCCGTCAACAGCAACCTTGTCACTCACACATTCTGCTCCGTAAAGATATTTTTCAAATCCGGGATAGCAGGTCGCTTTTTTTCCGTCAAGCAACTGTTTTCTGCCAAGAATTGACGGTGCAGCACATATTGCGGCAATATATTTGCCGTTTGCAACAGCATAGTTTATGAGTGCATGTGCGGTGTTTGAAGCGTCAAGTAATTCGTGACCCTTGCCGCCGCCCGGCAGGAACAATAAATCCATATTTTCGGGATTAATGTCCTCTGCAAGCATGTCCGCTACAACGTTTATGCTGTGCGCACCCTCAACCTCTTTTCTGCCCATAACTGACGCAGTAAGAACGTCAATTCCACATCTGCGCAGTATATCTATCGGCTCAATTGCCTCTATTTCTTCAAATCCGTCTGCAAGTAATACATATATCATAATAATTATCTGCCTTTCTTTTTTTATTTATTTTATCTTAAAAAAGTTTAGATTAAAACCTTTTTGCAAGAATTAGTGTTAAGTAAGAATTGCTTGATTTATTTCTCTTTTTCGGTAATATGCAGCATTCTTACTATAAAGACTGTATAATTTAGATGCCGGTCTTTTTAACAAAGTCTTCATATCAAATTGAGAGCAAAAATTATTTCTAATTGTGAAAAATAAATGTTGCTACTAAAACTATTATTGTAATGGCAATTACAAACCGAGTAGTAAAATTCATACCGTATCCTTTAAAAGGCTTCTCTTTGAGAGAGGCTCTGCGGCAGGCGGTGGTGAAGTGTAGATTGCAAAGCAATCGTTATTCTTTTTCACATCATCCTTCTAATCTATCTGCCGCATAAAGGTACATAAGCATACAGCTTGAATACCATTCGGAAGATTTTGTGGGATTGCCGGTTATTGGGTCAATTTCCTGCCCAAATTTAAAATAATCAAAGCAACGAGTCCAAGCCTCTATCCATTGTTTGCAGATATAATCAAAGTCTTTGCTCATACCGTAATAATCCATCCATCTTATACAGCGCAAAACTATCAGCCCCTGGGTATAATATCCCCAGCAGTTAAAATCCGCATGCCCTTCGCAGCTTTTATCGCAGATTGCCATTGACGGAAACGGATAACCGGTCCAGAACTCTTTTTCATTTTTAATATGGCGTGTGTAAATTTTATCTATTAACTCCCGGTCGCTTTCTTTATCAAGAAGGTTTTCCAGAAATAAATGAAAAATCGTACTCGAAAGATATTTTCTTTTATTGCCGTTTTTATCCACATCATAAAAGAACACATCTTTTTCGTCATAACAGATTTCAAAAAGCTTTGCTTTTACCCCCTGCGCCTTGTTCTTCCAAAAATCGGCATTGTGAAAATCACCGAGTTTTTCAGCAATTTTTGAAAGTGCCATCATATTCCCGTAGAAATTGCAGTTCATGTCAACCGCAATAATGGGAACAACCTCGTCACCTTGGGGCAAAACAGATGCATTGGCGTGTTCGCCGCCGGGTAAAATGTAATTTCCTTTACACGAAATGCCTTCCAGTCTGCCACTGTTGTCATGTCCGGTGTCAAAGCCCACAAACATTTCAACAAGACCCTTTTTTAATGTCATTCTGTTATTTTCAAGCCAGGCAATCCATTTCACTCCCGAGTCGTATATCTTTTGGTAAAATTCATTGTCATCAAGCATCTCTGCCACTTCCAGAGCAAGGGTTACAAATGACACACACTCCTGAATCTGGCTATATCCAAAGATGATTTTACCGTTTTGCTCGATTACACGGAAAGGATACTGTCCGTCTTTTTGATTATCTATAAAAATTTCTATAGTGTTTTTGGCTAGATACAGCTTGGTTTTATCCATCTTGGAATACAAAACCGCATCATAAACATGCTCAAGCCACAAGCCTGCGTATTGAGATGAAATTAAAAGCAGCTCTTTCTCACCAAACTTTTTTATATGTATATTTTCTATTCTTTCTTTAATTTCATTGCATATTTGATTTATCATATAATTTCTCCTTCGTGCTGAAAGTGCATATCGCACCGTATAGGCTTGTGTCAAGATGGGAGCATCAAGCTAATTTCTTTTTAACTTACATCTTACATTTCAACATTATTCGAAATTTTTGTGTTAAATTGCGTGAACGCTTTAAAAACGATCTGAGTAAAAGCTTTTCAACTCTTTTAATTCCATTATGATTTTATTTTAACACAATTATTGTAAAAATACAATATAAAATGCTGTTTTTGTCAGCGGTTGAAACAAGGGGATTTCGGATATGAAAAACCCCATTTGTTAGACAAAATATGTCTGACAAATGGGGTTCAATTTATTAATTCGATGATAAGTTCTTGTTAAATTATAAATACTTTCCTAAATCAAATTCTGCAAGAGTGATGTGTTTGCGGTCGTCTGTGTATGACATAGCAAGTCCGTTGTCCTTGAAATACTGAATAAACGGATAGAAACAGCTTGTGTTCATTTTTGCCTGCAAAACAACCGTACTCTCGCTGATGTTTTCGGTGTTGATTTTTACTATTCCGATATGCTCACGGTCAATCGGAGCGTGGAACAGGTACAAATCATCGTTGTAGATTATAAAGTCCGAACGTGACTGACAATCCTCGATAAGAACAGGTGTTTCCCATTTCTTATTGACTAAATCGTATGTCGTTAAAAATCCGTATTTGCTTTCGGGGTCATGCTGACGTACAAAATAGAAGCATTTATCGCCGATTACATATGTAGCATTTTCCCAGATAGACTCATTTTTGAAATCAGGCTCGGAAACGTATTCCCATGTAATGAGGTCTGTACTCTTGATTATACATGTAAAATCGCCGCTGTATGCGCCGGTGTAGTAATATGTAACACCATTTTCTGTGCGTGTAGACAGCTTCTGCATAATGCCTATGTCACTGAACATTTCCTTGTAGCCGATACCGTTTTCGGTAAGTGCCGTCTGAATACCCGTTGTGCTGAAATCGTTCACAATATCACCAACCTTGAATCGGTTTACCATTACATCGCCAAGTGTTTTTGTGGAGATAGTGAATGAACGGTAAAGGCGGTAATAATTATCCTCAATTTTGGCTGTCCATAAAATGTATATTGTGTCAGAGTCCTTCTGCATAAGGATAGTGTCGTATAAAAGAGTTACTTTTTTACCATAGCACATATCGCCTACTGACTGCAAATCAATAAAAGTTTTGTCGTCGGGATTATCAACGGGGCAGTATACAAGACGTGCTATCTGATTGTTCGGGTCTTCCTTTGCCTCCTTGACGTTTGCATAGTATGTCATATAAATAACATCGTTTATAACCTTGAAGGTTGATACATGCACCATTAAGTCCTTTATGGGCGCTCTGCCTTTTTTAACGTCTTCTTCGGTCTGCTCAAAGTTAGCGACAAATCTTTCGGTGATTTCATCGGCAAATTTTTTGCCCTTTGAAACAGCCTCCTCGCTCACCTGCGATGAAATTAAAGCCGAGTATTCTTCAATCGGTACTTTAGGAGTCACGATTGCTTCTTTTTCGGTTTTAATGTCTTGTGAAAAAATATTCTTAATCATTTTTCTTTCTCCTTTTTATAAAAAATATAATTACTGACAAAATTGATATGCTTTCATTCACGATTCCCACATAAGAACCCACAAAAACATCATATATAAGGAAAGCCGTACTTGCCGAAGCCAGTATAATTTTAGTCATGATTGGTCTTTTAAACCACAGCGACAGTGTAACGGCGGTTGATGCACATATTGGCAGAATGTTAATCGGGGCAGAGAAGCTTTTTATGCCCAGACACCAGTTTATCACGATAAATAAACAAGGCCAGATGAATAAATTTGCCCATTTTTTCTGCTCACGCTGTACAAAAATCAGCTCACGGAAAATACCGACAAAATTCGGAATAACACCGCCGTATGCACCGAGACACAGATAATGAGCTGACCAGCATACATCTGCGCACAGCTTGCTTACCAAAAGTCCCTTACGGCTTTTTTGCTGATAAACGAGAAACAGAAAAACCATTCCCAAAACTCCAAATAACTGCGTAATTATAGTCATGTTAGAATACCTCTTGCTAATAAATACTTTATCTGATATAATGACATTATATCGGATAAAATCGACTTATACAATGACATATATTGCTTAAAAATAACACTATCTTGAAAGAAGGGGTAAAATGTTCGGGACTCGCTACGAGGAATACACAAGCTTTGATAATAATCTGCCGTTTATGTTTACGCAGGGGATAAGGGTGACGGATACTGTTTATAATCACGAAGCAAACTGGCATGAAAACCTTGAAATTCAGTTCTGTACAAAAGGGCACGGATGCGTGCTTATGGATAAAGAAAATCATAAGGTGAAAAAAAACTGTATTGCTGTTGCAAATTCAAATGTAATACATCACACAAACACTACGTCAACGATGGAATACGACTGTCTGATTATTGATACGGAATTTTGCGTGCAGATGGGCATAAATACGTCATTTCTGTATTTTGAGCCATGCTTTTCGAGTGAAAAATTGTGGGGGATATACGAGGAGTTTTCGAGGGTGTATGGTAATACGGAGGATGTGTGCAAAACCGCAAGGCTTAATGCGTTGATTATAGAAATACTTATTGAGCTTAGGAAAAACCATGTTATTGACGAGCAAAAAAATGATACAAAAAAGCAGTACTTTGAAACGATAAAAAAGGCAATAAAATACATAAGGGAAAATTATGATAAAAAGCTGTCACTTGATATGATTGCCAGGAATGTGTACATAGACAAATACACGCTGTCAAGGGAATTTAAAAAGACAACAAACAGAACGGTAGTGCAGTATATTAACAGCTACCGTTGCAAAAAAGCATCGGAGTATATAAGCGACGGCTTTTCAGTAGCGGAAGCTGCAAGGCTTTGCGGCTTTACGAATATGTCGTTTTTTACGAAGACCTTTAAACAGTATATGGGGCAGAAGCCGCATGAATATAAAACACGTTAAACCCAAAACGGAGACATTTTCATGTCTCCGTTTCGGGTTTAAAATTCTATCTGACCGAAAAAGTCGGCAAGGTGGAAGTCGGGGTTTTCAACCTCAACCTCTGACCATGTTATGTAGTGGTTGTTAAATCCGCCGCATTTGTAGAAATTCCCTCGGCATATGGTATGTATTTTTTTGAAATGTTCAAGTAAAAATGAATCGGGTATGTAAAATTTCAGCGTCCAGCCGTTTGCATCTGTGACCGATTCGATATTGAAAATTGCTCTGTCTGTGTCAAGCTGTTTTCTGCCATAGCGTTCAGCACCGATTTCCATACAGAGGATTTTATCGGGATTGAGTTCAAAATTAATATAGTTTACGTCCCATGGGTCAGGTTTAAAGAAAAATTCCATACAGCTGTCAAGGTATACGTTTCCGTTTTGTTCCTTACATTCACTGCGCAGATTTTTTTCGTCCGTATGCATAAGAACACTGATTCCGTCGGGGCAACGGAGAAGCTTAAAGGTGGTGTTTACGGGTTGATAAAAATCTGTCCACCTCTGCATTGATATTTTGCCTTCCTCTGCCTTGTCCCATTCAGATGAACCGATACACGGGTCGTTTATGTTTGTTTTTCCTGCTTTGTAGCGCATATAATCACCTCGAAAGTTTATTATAGTTTGTTTTGAAAACATTATAAAATCAGTGAACCGGTCAATGTGCCATTGACTACAAATGAATAATTAATAATGAATGATGAATAATTATGGTAGAAAATCGCTATATGCGATTTTCTTCATTAATTTTTCATTATTCAATATTCATCAGCGTAGCGACTTCATTATTCATTACGTTTTGCACATTGTGCAAACGGTTGAACGATTTAAATGCCATTTTTTCGTGATAATTGTTTATAAAATTATTGACTATTTCTAAAATATGTGATACACTGTTATTGCGACATAAATCTTAATATTTGATGCTACTCATCTAGGTGTGTATTTTTTTACCCTTTAGGTAAAAATGCATGCTCTATTTTCGCATACTTGGATGAGGTGTCGAGATTTGTGTCGCAGCAAACGGAGTTATGCATTTTTCGTGCATCGACTTTGGTTGGTGCACTTTTTTTATTTACATACTCTCTGTTTCAAAGATTGCTACACACTTTGAATAAATCCGCTTACACGGCGGATTTTTTCATTTCGTATATGCCTATTATATCACATTCATAATAAATTTACAATTAGTATATTGAAAAAAGACTGTAAAATGTGTTAAAATGAAATATAAGTTAATAAAATAATATGTAATGTACCAAAGAGAGGAGATGAACCAATGCAAAATGAGAAAATAAACAACTATACATCTCTATGCAGAAAAAACAAAGGGATTGACCCCGCACTATACGGAAAATATGACGTAAAAAAAGGCTTGCGTGATATAAACGGAAAGGGGGTACTGGCAGGACTGACGGAAATAAGTGAAATCAAAGCAACGGAAAATGATGCGCCCTGTCGTGGAAAACTGTATTATCACGGATATGATGTGGAGGAGCTTATAAAAGGAGTTAAGGCAGGGAAGTATTTCGGGTTTGAAGAAACTGTGTATTTACTGTTGTTCGGAGAACTGCCTACAGTCGGGGAGCTTGAAAATTTCAGAGAAACTCTTGCACAGCATCAGACATTGCCGCACGGATTTGTGCGTGACGTTATAATGAAGGCACCGAGTAAGGACGTAATGAACATGCTTTCAAGAAGCGTGCTGATGCTTTATACTTATGACCCGAATGCCGATGATATTTCGGTAGAAAATGTGCTTCGACAGTGTATTCAGCTGATTGCATGGTTCCCGCAGCTTGCGGTTTACGGTTATCAGGCATATAACTATTCACACGAGAACAAATCCTTTGTGGTGCATACTCCAAAAGCGGAATTGTCTACGGCGGAAAATATACTCTATATGCTCAGACACGACTGCCAATATACGGAGCTTGAAGCAAAGGTTCTTGATACAGCATTAATTCTTCATGCCGAGCATGGCGGCGGTAACAACTCAACCTTTACGACTCATGTTGTATCATCGTCGGGAACAGATACCTATTCAACTGTTGCGGCGTCACTTGGCTCATTGAAGGGCCCCAGACACGGCGGTGCGAATATAAAGGTTATGCAGATGTTTAAGGACATTAAAGCAAATATCAAAAATCCGTCCTCAGATACAGAAATAGAACAGTATCTGGCGGATATTCTCAATAAAAAGGCATTTGATAAATCAGGACTTATCTATGGTATGGGGCATGCGGTTTATTCGATTTCCGACCCACGTGCGGATGTATTCAAAGGCTTTGTTGAAATGCTTGCACGTGAAAAGGGAAGAATGGAGGAATTTGACCTTTATTCGAGAATTGAGCGCCTTGCACCTG
>JAXJRQ010000151.1:0-2379 GCA_036310525.1 Clostridia bacterium | reverse complement strand
GTGCTTCTTAACATGGAAACAGATGATTACATGGTTGCAAAGGCAAAGACAGTAATTATTGCAACTGGTGGTGCAGGAAGACTTCACTATCAGAACTTCCCGACATCAAATCACTACGGTGCAACAGCTGACGGTCTTGTACTTGGCTATCGTGCAGGTGCTCCTTTACTGTATCAGGATACAATTCAGTATCATCCTACAGGCGTTGCATATCCTTCACAGATTTTCGGCGCACTCGTTACGGAAAAGGTTCGTTCACTTGGCGCAATGCTTGTTAACGTAGATGGTGAAGCGTTTATGCATCCGCTTGAAACACGTGATGTATCAGCGGCATCAATTATCCGTGAATGTTCAGACAGAGGAAAGGGTGTAACAACACCTCTTGGAAGCGGTGTATGGCTTGATACTCCGATGATTGAGCTTATCGGCGGAGAGGGAACAATCGAAAAGAGAATTCCTGCAATGCTTCGTATGTACATGAACTACGGAATAGATATGAGAAAACAGCCTATCCTGATTTATCCGACGCTTCATTATCAGAACGGCGGTCTTGAAATTGGCGGCGAAGGCTTCACAAAGGCTATTGACAACTTGCTTGTTGCAGGTGAAGCAGTTGGCGGAATTCATGGCAGAAACCGTCTGATGGGTAATTCATTGCTCGATATTATCGTATTCGGACGTAATGCAGGTAAGGCTGCTGCAGAAAAATCAAAGAGCGTAAAGCTTGGAAAGATGACCTTGAAGCATATCGAAGAATATGCATCAGAGCTTGAAAAAGCAGGCGTGTCAACTGATGATGTTTCACCGCTTCTTCTTCCTAAGTATGCACGTCACGAAAGATAATTTTATAAAATATTTATGTTGCCGGGCGGGATGAAACATCCTTCCCGGCATAAATTAAGAAAGGATGTTTTGTCATGACGCTTTTCGGCGGAGTTATTCCTGTTACAGGTATATCATTTTTAATGTTTTGCGTTTTTGCAATTTTGTTTGTTGGTTATGCATTCGGACGTATCACAATAAAGGGGGTTTCTCTTGGTGATGCAGGAGTGTTTGTTATTGCGCTTATATTCGGTGCACTGTTTTACACACCGCTTGAAGAACAGATGATAGCAAACGGCTTTGAAGAAGCTGAAAAAGCTCTTGAGATTATAGAAAATCTCGGACTTATTCTGTTTGTAACATCTGTTGGATTTATAGCAGGACCGAAGTTTTTCGGAAACATGAAGAAAAACTTCAAGTCATACGTGCTTTTGGGTCTGGTTATTATCCTTGCAGGCGGACTTTCGGCTGTAGGCTGTGTTTTAGCAGGTGATGTTATCGGTTACGGTGCATCTATTGAAAACCGTGACGGATTTGTAGCAATGATTGTTGGTCTGCTTTCAGGCTCACTCACATCAACACCGGCATTTTCAGCAGCTAAGGCAACCGTCGCAGAAGAATACAGAAGCCTTGTTTCGGTTGGTCACGGCATAGCGTACATATTTGGTGTTATCGGTGTTGTATTGTTTGTTCAGCTTATTCCGAAGCTCACAAAGGCGAACATGGATGAAGAGCGTGCAAAGATTTCACAGTCAGGAAAAGAAGAAGTGAAAAAGTCATTTGCAGGTAAGCTTATTGAGCTTGACCATCACGGATTCGGCGTGTTTGCGCTTGCGGCTGTAATCGGTACACTTCTCGGAAAAATAAAAATTCCTCTGAGCGGTGCAGGTCTTTCGGGTACTTGTTTTGCACTCACAACAACAGGCGGATGTTTGCTTATTTCACTTGTGCTTGGACATTTTGGCAGAATAGGTAAGCTAAAGGCTATGCCCGAACAGTCAACCTTGCAGCTTTTCAGAGAGCTTGGTCTTGTTCTGTTCCTTGTAGGTGCAGGTGTTCCGGGTGGCGCTGAGTTTGTTGCAAACTTTGACCCGATGTATTTTGTATACGGTGTTGTTATGACAATTGTTCCGATGATTATCGGCTATTTGTTTGCAAAATATGTGTTGAAGCTTAGCCTTCTCAATAATCTTGGTTCACTTACCGGCGGTATGACAAGTACCCCGGCACTTGGTACGCTTATTGCTACTGCTAAGACAGAGGATGTTGCTGCAGCATATGCTTCAACTTATCCTATTGCGCTTATTGCAGTTGTATTGGTATCACAGTTTATTGTTGTGTTAATGTAAGCTTGTAAAAAACGTCTCAGCTTTGATTTGTTGAGACGTTTTTTGTTAATTTAAATTTCCTGAATTTTAAAAAAATTTAAAATAACACTTGTAATTTATGAAAATATATGTTATAATGTAACAGGAATGAAATATTATTTCTGAAAAATGGAGTTGACGTGGTATGACAGCGTGGGATAAAATTACATACATACATACATACATACAT
>JAXJRQ010000150.1:0-23025 GCA_036310525.1 Clostridia bacterium | reverse complement strand
AAGTAGTAAGATGCGGAAATTTAACCAGCCGCAACGATAAATTACAATTTACAGTGTTGTCTCAAAAAAATCTCTCATTGCCTTTGCGGCAACCTCCTCGTCTTCACCCTCAATTTTCACGCACACTTCCTCGCCGCATTTCACACCTAAACCCATCACGCCAAAAAGCTTTGTCGCCTCAGTGCTTTTACCGTCCTTTTCAATCGTAATGGCAGATTTATATTTTGCCGCTTCTTTCACAAGCAAGCCTGCCGGTCTTGCATGAATACCGATTTCGTCCTTTATTTTATAAACAAATTCTTTCATACCAAATCTCCATTTTATTTAACAACAAGAATATCCTGTCCGGACTTAATTGCACCCGAAGCAACGGGCGTTATTTCCGAAAAATCATTGCTGTTGCATACCACAACAGGAATAACGGTGCAATATTTCAAATCCTGTATCTTTTTGCGGTCAAACTTAATCAGCAAATCACCTTTTTTGACCTTATCGCCATCCTTGACCTTATATTCAAAATAATTCCCCTTAAGCTTTACGGTATCAAGACCTACATGAATAAGGATTTCAGCACCGTTTTGTGCACTTATTCCGATGGCATGCTTAGTATCAACGGTATTTGAAATCACGCCGTCGCACGGTGCATAAACGGTGTCCGTTTCAGGCTCAATGGCTATTCCCTTTCCGAGTATACCTTTACTGAACACATCATCCTTTACCATTTCAAGCGGAACTACCGTACCGTCACATATCGACGAAAGTATCAGCGCACCTTCTTTTTCCTCGTCCACGGTTTCAATATGCGAATCAAGATAATCCTCAAGGTGTGATTTTATAACCGTAACCTTCGGTCCGTATATAATCTGAACACCGTTACCTTTTCTGATGACACCTGCCGCACCGCTCTGCTTCAATAAATCGTCGTTTACTTTAGCTCCGTCCTTAACCGTGATACGAAGTCTTGTTGCGCAACAGTCAACATCTGATATATTATCCTTTCCGCCAAGACCGTTCACTATAAGCGGACTTGTTGCATCACCACTGTTTGCAGCGTTTCTTTCGTTTAAGTCCTTACGTGTATAAAGCTTTGTTTCCTCGCCTTCTGCTTCACGACCCGGAGTTACATAATTAAACCGCTTTATCATAAACTTAAATACTGCGTAGTAAATGAAGAAGTACACAATTCCGACAAGCACTACATAAATCCAGTTTGTTTTTGCGTTGCCCTGCAAAATACCGAATAGGGTAAGGTCGATAATACCACCCGAAAAAGTCATACCAACACCTACACGCAATATATGCATCAGCATGAACGACAATCCTGCAAGCACACAATGAACTGCATACATAAGCGGTGCAACAAATATAAAAGTAAACTCAATCGGCTCTGTTATACCTGTAAGCATGGCGGTAAGTGCCGCCGAGAGAAGCAAGCTTCCCGCAATTTTACGTCTGTCGGGATTTGCGCAGTGGTACATAGCCAATGCCGCACCGGGCAAACCGAAAATCATGAACGGGAATTTACCCGCCATAAATCGTGTTGCTTCTGCACTGAATACCTGCGTGCTTTTTGAAGCAAGTTCTGCGAAATAAATATTCTGCGCACCCTGAACGGTAACTCCGTCTATAATAGCAGTGCCTCCGACAGCCGTCTGCCAGAAAGGCATATAAAACACATGATGAAGTCCAAAAGGAATCAGCGCACGCTCGATTATACCGTAAATCCATGTTCCGATATATCCCGATGCAAGCACAAGATTACCGAGCATTGATATTCCCATCTGAATAATGGGCCACACAAAGAACATCACAATTCCGACAAGTATATACACAAGCGCCGAAATAATCGGTACAAATCTTGTTCCGCCAAAAAATGCAAGTACCTGCGGCAGCTGTATACGATAAAAACGGTTATGAAGCGCCGCAACACCCAAGCCAACTATTATACCTCCGAATACACCCATCTGCAATGTTGTTATACCAAGCACCGAAGCCGTGGAATTTTCAAGCATCGCCTCCACACCGCCACGGCTGTTAATCAGCGCACTGATTGTTGTATGCATAATCAGAAATGCAACAGTTGCCGCAAGTGCCGCAACTTCCTTTTCCTTTTTCGCCATACCAATTGCAACGCCCATTGCGAACAATAACGGAAGATTATCAAAAACAGCACTTCCCGTTTTGCTCATAATGTCAAGTAATGTGTATAATATGTTTCCTCTGTAAATAACTCCTGTAAGATTGTATGCTTCAAGCATTGTTTCGTTCGTGAACGAGCTTCCTATACCAAGCAATAAGCCTGCAATCGGAAGTATTGCAATCGGAAGCATAAACGAACGTCCTACTCTTTGAAGTACGCCAAAAATTTTATCCTTCATAATATCTGCCTTTCCGCCCACTTTTTTATACTATATTCTACCGTGGGCAGATAAGAATACATGCTGTGTATATTACCAATTTTGTATGGTTTCACATTCTCATATATAATATATACAACTGTAAAAATATTATTCAAATCTGCGTTTTTTTGTAAAATCAAAAACCAATGCCGATAAATCAGCATTGGTTTTCATTATCAATAACATTCGTAAAGTCTTAGCATAGTTGCAATCGACTGTTCAACTGTATAATTTCCCTTTGGTGAAAATTCCGTATCACTTATGCCTTTCATGATACCCATTTCTTTCATGGCGAGCACGCTTGACTTTGCCCATTCGGAAATTAAGCCTTCATCATCATATGCTTTAGCAGTTTGTGGAGTTTTAAGCGTTTTATTTCCTAAAAATTTTGCCATTCTGTAAAGTATCGTTGCCGCCTGCTCACGTGTAATCTCCGCATCAGGTGCAAAGGTTCCGTCACCCATGCCTTCAATTATTCCTGCACGTGTGAGAAAATCAACCGCATCGTTTTCGCAATCGGAAAAAGCTATGCGCTCCGTTAAACCTCTTTCTTCGATAATGTTCCCGATAACAGTAGAAATCCCCATTCTTGAATCACTTTCAGGGCTGAACTCCGTTGCAATCAACCGCCGTGCAAGATAGCAAAAATCAAGTCTCGTTATATTTTCCATATATTTATCGGTAAGTTCATAAATAAGCAGATTACATGCCGCCGCTTTTTGAATTTCAGGCTTTGACCACTCGCTTGCACCGTCTATAGGAAGTATATTTTCTGTCGGTATTTCGATTTTGTCCGCTTCGGTAATTTCACGCTGCGCTTCAAAATAACCCTCGTATTCTTTGTCAAAATACGTATGTCTTACAGTTTCAAATGCGGTATACAGAGCATTTCGTCCGTTACCCACAACAGGGAAATACCATACGTAATTTGTCTTATCCATACCATGCGACTGTGCTTTTTCGCCGAACTGACCCAACATTACAGAAGAATTATCATATATAATATACGATTTATTTTTATCCTTATTCCATAATTTTATATACGTATCATCCAAAATACTCAGATTATCAACAGTATATTCTTCAATCGGCGCTATAACACGCTCATAATTAAAATTCCAGTACCTGTCAAGGAATTTTTTCAAATCTTCATTACGTATATCAGCCGCTTTTCCGTTTGAAACAATCACTCCAAATGCTATATTTTCTCTATCATCTTCGCCTATCACCTGATGAAAATATCCCATATGCTCAAGCGGATTATCCTTTGCAGTTCCGTCTTCGGGATTTAAAACGCCCTCGTGTACGGTTTCACCGTCAAAATGATAGTATGAAACGAGTCCGTTCTCTGTCAGGGAAAGTTGGCTTTCGGAAAATGCAACAACGATTTTCCCCGAATAATCAAGCACACCCATTTCCTCGCCTTTGCTTACTATGATGTATTTGTCATTCATCTGCCTAAACTCATACTCCGTCTGATACGGAAAGATAAATTCGCCGTTTTCCATATTGTAAAGTGCTGTTTTTGTACCGTTTTCAAGTACATAAAACTCCTTATAATAGCCGTCATAGCCATGTATGCGCCAACAGTTTGTGATAAACGGTTCACCATTATAATCATCAAGGTTTATTTCATCTAAATCCCAGTCAATATATTTTTCAACACCATTTTCAACCACAATCGCATATGCTTTCGGGAAGGGTACATATTCGGGATTAAAGCGTTTTTTTACGTCATCATAAATATAATCGGTTATAAAATTACATTTATTATCAACAATTGCATACTTGCCGTTTTTGCTTATAAACATTTTTTCACTCTGCTGTTCAAGATGATATAAAAATGTTCCCGTTGTCTTCAAAAGCTCGGTATTGGTTTCATAATCATATATGGTAAGCTCTGCATCATCACTTTCTTTTCTCTCACGGATTGTATATATTCCGTTTTTAGGATAAGTGATGTCATAGCCTGTCGGTGCTGTTGCAATAATTGTACCGTCAAGGTCGAAGAGAATCTGATTTCCGTAATTATCATCAAGCACATAGCAATATCCCGAACAATCACTTACCGCTTTATACGGGCCGCCGATAATATTATTATCCTTGTCAATCACATATTCTTCGCCCGAATGAGTAAGAGAACGGTACAACTCACCGATTTGCTGTAAGTCCTTAATCTGAGCACTGTCAAGCGTATCAGCAGATACTGCCTGAGAAAAACATATAAAACACATCAAAAACAATAATATGACCTTTTTCATGATTATCCCTCCCACATTTTCTGATAAAATTATATCACAAAACAGACGTTTCGTCTATACTTTTAAAGCAAAAAGTAGTCTCTGTACATGAGACTGCTTTTCAATAATTATATATTTTCAGCAATAAGCTTTGCCATTTCCTTACATCCGACCTTCTTCATACCATCGGACATAATATCCGTTGTACGGTAGCCCATATCGAGAACCTTGTCAACCGAAGCATTAATCGCCTTGGCTTCATCAATAAGACCGAACGACATTTCAAGCATCATAGCGGCACTGACAATTGTAGCAATAGGATTTGCAATATCCATGCCAGCAATATCAGGAGCACTGCCGTGAATAGGCTCATACATACCGCACTTTGTTGCGCCGAGCGACGCTGACGGAAGCATACCTATTGAACCTGCAATAGCCGATGAAAGGTCTGATAAAATATCTCCGAAAATATTTGATGTTACGATAACGTCAAACTGCGACGGATTTATTGCAAGCTGCATAGCCGCATTGTCAACATACATATGGCTAAGCTCAACCTCGGGATAATCCTTCGACATTTCGGTGATTGTCTTTCTCCATAATCTTGATGATTCAAGTACGTTCGCTTTATCAACCGATACAAGCTTTTTATTTCTGAGCATTGCTGTTTCAAAAGCAATTTTTCCTATTCTTGTAACTTCTTCAACGCTGTATTTTTCTTCATCACTTGCCCATGAGCCATCGTCAGCTTTACGTCTTTCTCCGAAATAAATTCCGCCCGTAAGCTCACGTACAACCATAACGTCAAGACCATTTGTAAGCTTTTCGTCCTTAAGCGGTGAAGCGTCTTTGAGCTGCTTCTTAAGAATTGAAGGACGAAGATTTGAATAAAGACCAAGTGCCTTTCTTATACCCAAAAGTCCTGCTTCGGGACGCTTGGGGCAACCGTCCCACTTAGGACCGCCTACGGCACCAAGTAAAACGCTGTCACTTTTTAAGCATACATCAACAGTTCCCTGCGGTAACGGCTCGCCGTACTTATCTATAGCACAACCGCCCATGTATACATCCGAATAATTAAAAGCATGTCCGTATTTTTCTGCTACGGCATCAAGAACTGTCTGTGCGCCTTCAACTATTTCAGGGCCTATTCCGTCGCCTTTTATAACGGCAATATTAAATTCACTCATTATATATTACCCTCCTTGATATATTTTACAAGACCGCCTGCATTAATAAGCTTCTGCATAAACGGAGGGAATGCAACTGCCTGATATTCCTTGTTCTTTGTTTTATTTGTAATTACACCGTTGTCAAAATTAATCTCAACAGTGTCACCGTCTTCAATGTCCTTTGAAGCTTCGGGACATTCAAGAATGGGAAGACCGATATTTATTGCGTTTCTGAAAAATATTCTTGCAAAGCTGTCAGCAATTACGCATGAAATACCGCTTGCCTTAATGGCAATGGGCGCATGCTCTCTTGATGAGCCGCAACCGAAGTTTGCACCGCCGACCATAATATCACCAGTCTGAACCTTATTCACAAACTCCTTATCAATATCCTCCATGCAATGCTTTGCAAGCTCCTCGGGAAGCGAGGTATTCAAATATCTTGCCGGAATTATAATATCGGTATCAATATTATCACCGTATTTAATAACTTTTCCTTCTGCTTTCATACTTCTATTCCTTTCTACCCGATTACATTACTTCTTCAGGTGCTGTAATTTTTCCTGTGATTGCACTTGCCGCCGCAACCTCGGGACTTGCAAGATACACTTCACTTTCAACATGTCCCATACGACCGACAAAGTTTCTGTTTGTCGTTGAAACACATCTCTCGCCCTCGGCAAGAATACCCATATGACCGCCAAGACACGGTCCGCATGTAGGTGCTGAAATTACACAGCCCGACTCAACAAGAGTCTGCAATGTACCGTCCTGCAATGCGTCAAGATATATTTTCTGAGTAGCAGGGAATACGATTACTCTTACACCCTTCTTTACCTTTTTACCCTTAAGGATTTCAGCAGCACGCTGTAAATCTGAAAGTCGTCCGTTTGTACATGAGCCGATAACTACCTGGTCAATTTCAACCTCGCCCCAGTTTTCGGGAGTTCTTGCATTTTCGGGAAGATGCGGGAATGCCACAGTATGCGGTACTTCTGAAAGGTCAATGTCGATAACCTCGCTGTATACAGCGTCCTCATCAGCACTGAATACTGCATATTCTCTTGTTGAATGTTCCTTCATGTATTCAATAGTCTTTTCGTCAACCTCGAAAATACCGTTCTTTGCACCTGCTTCAATCGCCATGTTGGCAACCGTAAATCTGTCGTCCATTGAAAGCGATTTTACACCCTCGCCGACAAATTCCATACTCTTGTAAAGAGCACCGTCAACACCGATTTTTCCTATTATGTAAAGGATAAGGTCCTTACCGCTTGTATATTTATTGAGCTTACCTGTAAGGTTAAACTTAATAGCCTCGGGAACCTTGAACCACGCCTTACCCGTAGCCATACCTGCCGCCATGTCAGTTGAACCTACACCGGTTGAAAATGCGCCAAGCGCACCGTATGTACATGTATGTGAATCAGCGCCGATAACAACGTCGCCCGCAACAACCAGACCTTTTTCGGGAAGAAGTGCATGTTCTATACCAACCTCGCCGACTTCAAAGTAGTTTTCAATTTCCTGCTGTGCCGCAAACTTACGCACAACCATCGCCTGCTGTGCTGATTTGATGTCCTTGTTCGGTGTAAAGTGGTCAGGTACAAGCGCAATTTTCGCCTTGTCAAATACCGACTTACCGCCTATTTTATCAAATTCGCCTATCGCAACAGGACTTGTAATATCGTTACCCAAAACGAGATTCAAATCTGCCATAATCAGATCACCGGCTTTTACTGAAGCATTACCGGAAGCCTTAGCTAAAATCTTCTGGGTCATGGTCATTGCCATATTTATCACCTCATAAAAATAATTTACATATTATTATACTACATTTTATTTCATTTGTAAATATCAAATAAGTACAAATTTCAAATCGTTGTGCAACAGAAAATGCTTTATAAACCAAAGCTTTTTCCCTGACATGTATTACGACGTTGCATTTCTTTGTCGATTTCATTTAAAACAACAAATTTCTTCAGGCTCCAGAGCGGTGCAATGAGCGAATCCCTGCCGCCGTCGCCCGTAAGCCGCTGAATAACTGTTTCAGGATGAAACACCTCAAGCTGACTTACAATAATATCAACATATTCCTCCAATGTAAGCGGAACAAATTCTCCCCTGTTAAGCTCCTGAGCTATTGCCGTACCCTTAAGGATATGCAGAAGATGAAGCTTGACACAATGCGGACGAAGCTTTGCAACCTCTTTTGCACTTTGAAGCATCATTTCCTTATCCTCGCCCGGCAGACCGTCAATAAGATGAACACATACATTAATATTACGTGAACGAAGCTTTTCATAGCCTTCAAGAAACTCCGCATATGTATGACAGCGGTTTATCCTCTCGCCAGTAGAATCAAAAATGCTCTGCAAGCCCAGTTCAACGATAAGATACGTGCGTTCATTAAGCTCCGACAAATATTCAAGCACATCCTCCTCAAGGCAGTCAGCACGTGTGGCAATGCTTACTCCCACTACGTTTTGCTGACGCAGTACCGGCTCAAACCTTTCACGCAAAACGTCTGCCGGTGCATACGTATTTGTATGCGCCTGAAAATACGGGATATACTTTGCTTCCTTCCACTTTTTATGCATTCTTTCCCTGACTTCCTCAAACTGCATTATTATGCTGTGAGTCGGGTCTCCGGCAAAATCACCGCTTCCTGCATCGGAGCAATACGTACATCCGCCACAGCCTTTTGTGCCGTCAATATTGGGGCATGTAAAGCCTGCATTTAAGGCAACCTTCATCACTTTTGTGCCGAATTTGTGCCTTAAATGATAATTCCATGTATGATAAAGCTTGTTATCATCAGAATATTTAAAACTGTTTTCCATTCTTTTCTCCGTAAATTTTACATAAAGAAGCCGCCGCAAAAATTATTTGCGGCGGCTTCTTATACATGTTTGCTTTTTAATCAGTTTCTAAGCTGAAATGATGTGCAGTCCGTACATTCAATCATTGTAGGATTTGCTTCATGAGTTCCTACCTGAATGCTGGACAATGAGCAGTAATCTGATGTCTGACAGTGGTTTTTGCACTGTGTTACAGAACATTTAATGCTCTTGTTTGCTTCGCAATCACATTTATTCATTGTACATTACCTCCACAAAAGAATTATGTCTTACGGCACATTCTTATTATGGATATTTTCAATGTTTTTATTCTGTTTTTTTTAAATTATTTAAAAGCACAGACATTATACAATCTTGAAACGGTAGCAACCGCCTGCTGAACCGTATAGCTGCCGCCAGGCTCAAAATTCTTGTCATCAACGCCGTTCATGATTCCGTTGTCTGTAACCCATTTTACAAAGAACTGCGCCCATTTTGAGATTGAATTTTTATCCGAATAGGTCAGCTTGTAGTTTGTTTCTATATGCCTGAACAGCTCTGCCGCTGAAGTAAGCATTTTTGCCGCTTCTTCACGTGTGATAGCACCTTCGGGGTCAAAATATTCGCCGCCTCGGCCGTTAACCACACCGAGGTTAAACAAAATGTCAATCGACTTGTCACGTCCGATACAATCCGAAAAGTTATCACGGCTGTATCCGGGCTTTTTGTCCTCCATGTATGTTTCTATTGAAGCATAGTTTCCGACAACAGCAATAAAATTACCTATAAGCACACAAAACTCTTCACGTGAAATATTCGATGAATATTTATTTGTAAGCTCATATGGTAAAAGTGAGCGTGATGCCGCTTCGGATATTGAAGAACGTGCCCATAAATCATCGGGCATCTTCAGAAAATCCGTTGTATCATTCACATGAACCTCTGCACCTGCTATCTTTTGTCCTTCTTCATATTTTGAAATAAGATACATGAATTTACTCAAATCATAATCTTCCATTTCATAGCATATGAAGTTCGACTTACCATACATACCTATCTGTACACCGGAATTGAAATAAAAACTCTTCACTCCGCTGTCGGTCTGGAAATTAATCGCCGTACCACGAAACGGTGTGGGATTAATCTGTCTGTGAACAGTAATATTTGCGGCGCTGTAGTAAAAATCCTTTATTTCGTCTCTTGTAAGCGTAATATGCTTTTCATCAGCAAGATTTGAAACAGTAGCAGATTTAATTGCGCCTACCTCATGAATTTCCAGCGCATCCGCAAGTGTCATACTCTGCGGCAAATCTACAACATTATATGCATACGCAGAAAATGTATAAAGCATTGCCGCAAGTATTATCGTCAAGCATACTGATATTTTTCTGATAGTAATCACCTCATTAAGCTCCAAACGGTGACAAAACAGCTCTTATTCCGTTGGGGAATTCCACGTAAACCTCAATGTATGAGGGGTTTGTTTCGTCAACGTACATATCAAGTACCACGAACGAATCAAATTCAAGCGCTTCCATTGTAAACTTTGAACCGTCCTTGTATCCGCCCGGTACAAATGTATCAGTCGGTGTATAGTGGTAAATCATGCTGTCATTGTATGTGTGTACGAGAGTTCTCGGAATCATTTTTTCCGCATTTGAAACTCTGTACTGTGTAATAACATTGTTTTCAAGCTGATATGCGCTTCCTGTAAGCATTATATCAGTAAAGCACAAGCCTTCAAGGTCTGAAAGCATATAGCTTCTCTGGTCAAAGAACAGCTTTGATGCAAAAACTATCTTAGCCTGCGAACCACCCTTTGTTATCGGAGTAAGCTTTTCGCCGTCATAGCTGAAGAACCATGCAGTAAGCGTATCGCCTGTTTCAACAACAACGATTTCCTTTGTTGTATCGTTTCTGTCAATATCAACTACAGCAAGTGCATACGTACCTCTCATGCTTCTTAAAGCATCACTGTAGTCCACACCGTCAATTGTAAGCAGAGGATTAACCTCTGAAGGTGCGTCAAGTGTACGTGTGAAAGTAACATATTCGTCAATTTCAGCATTTGTAATGTCTACATTTTCACCCTCAACAGTCTTATCCGAATAGAACACTGCTGCTTCGGAAAGCTCACGGAATGCAACCTTTCTTGCCGCATACGGACGGTATTCTGTACCGTCTGTACCTACATGCACCGATGAATGGAAGCCATCCCAGTTAATATCAAAATCCATCGCTTCGCCTATAGCACGAACGGGAATAAGTATTCTGCTATTATAAATCAGTGCCGAAACAGTAAGGGGAACCTCAACGTCGTTTTTATAAAGAACGCTGTCACCAACTGTAATTTTTACAGTATAGTCGCCCTTTACAAGAGTAGCTGTTTTTTCTTCCTGATTCCATGTAACAGTAGCGCCTGCCTTTTCAAATACGGCACGGATAGGCACAAGAGTTGTTCCGTCGAGAATAAGCGGAGACTGGTCTGCAAATTCAACCTTTTCGTTGTCAACGTAAACGCTTACAACGTCCTCTTCAGCCATTGCGGACATGCCTGCACCAACACATACTGTTGTCAGAAATGCGCACATTAAAGACTTAAATTTCATAACATCAAATCCTTTCCTACATAACTTTATTTTTTAAAATACACAATACTGCTCCATGTATTTTTCCATGTTCTTAAGAACATCTGCATACGAACCGTCTTCCTTAAGGTATTCGTAAATATCCTTAACTGTAACAATCGCATGAACATTAATTCCGTAATCCTCCATAACCTCCATTACGGCAGTCTTACCGGGATTTTGTCCCACTTCACAACGGTTTACGGAAATAAACATATCTTTTACCGCTACATCAGCCGCACCTTTAAGAACGGGCATTGTTTCACGGATTGCTGTACCTGCAGTAATAACGTCTTCGATAATTATTACTCTGTCACCGTCAACCGGCTTGTAGCCTACAAGTGAACCGCCCTCGCCGTGGTCTTTTTCTTCTTTTCTGTTGAAGAAATAAGGCTTGTCAATGTTATGCTCGTTATACAGAGCACCTGCACAAGCTGCTGCAAGCGGAATACCCTTATAAGCAGGTCCGAACATGCAGTCAAATTCTTCACCGCAGCATTCCTTTACAAGCTTGGCATAGAATTTACCAAGCGTTGCAATCTGCTTACCTGTCTTGTAGTTACCGGTATTGACAAAATACGGTGTGTTTCTGCCGCTCTTGGTCACAAAATCACCAAAACGCAGAACATCCGATTCCATCATAAATTCAATAAATTCCTTTTTTCATTTGATAACATTTCTTTAAATTCCTCCTGTATGTTTAATCTCTGAAATATAAATTTCTGAGTTTTTTTAATATACTTCTTTCCATGCGTGAAACCTGCATCTGCGACACGCCTAAAATTTCAGCAATCTGCTGCTGGCTCATTTCCTCGGTATACCGAAGCTTTACAAAGGTACGCTCCTTTTCGTCAAGCTGCTTCATGCAATACTCCACAAAATCCTTATTCTCAAGCATCAGAAACTGGTTATCTTCTTCGCCAAGCACATTCGCCATTGCAAGAGTACCGTCTGCATACGCCTCATACTCAAGAGATTTCATAAACGCCACTCCGCCGATGTCATTTGCTTCCCGCACTGCCGAATACGGAATATCAAGTCTTCTTGCAATTTCCTTATCCGTCACATCAGCAGACATACTCTTTATCCGCTCGGCACGGTAAAACACTTCATATAACCGTCTCGGAATTCTCACGAAATTCCCCTTATCACGGAAATATTTCCGTATCTCCCCCATAACCGTAGGAGTTGCAAATGTCGCAAACTTAACGCCTCTGTCGGGATTAAATCTCTCAACAGCATATAAAACCCCCATAGATGCCACCTGATAAATATCATCGTAGTCAATTCCACGGTTTATAAACTTGCGTGACAAAATTTCAGCTATATAGATGTATGACGAAACCAGCTCATCCCTTATTTTAATGTCGCCCGTTCTCCAGTATTCGCAGAACAATTCATATTCACACACATCAGGTTTTTTAAGTGCCAAAATTCCACCCTCCTGATTTCTTACTGTATGAGTGCGTTCAATATCGCCTTTGAATTTTCGAACGACTTCACATTTTTCTCTTCATCGTCAATCTGTACACGTAATGCAACATATAATCCGCCCTCAGGCGATGACAATCCTTCCGCTAACTTAGCGCCGTCAAGCTTTACACCGTATACCTTATCACCGTAGCGCACAAGACGTTCCTCGCTAACCTCTGATGCAAGCCACTCATCAACCGGCGCAAATGCACCTTCGTAGTTTTCGCCATTAAGCATAGCTTCTTTTGCCGGCTCATCAAATATATATATGTAGGAACAGTCATTCTGAAACTCTACGGCAAGCTTTGTCTGCATAGCATAATTATACTGCGGATCACCGTCAGGGTCAATAACCAGCTGTTGGAAATACACTGAGCCCTCGCCGTTTTCATCAATATCATCGGTATGCTCTGTTATAAATTCAACAAGCTTCGCCTCATCCGTCTGCATAATTGACGATTCACCCGTATACGTAACAGTCATGTCATATTCAGGTGCGGTAGCACATTCGTAGAGCGTGTACACTGCACACAAGAGCGCAAATACCGCCGCCAACGTATGAACCTTGTAGTACATCCAGAAATACGGCCACCATTCTTTTGTAAATTTCTTTGGCACAACTCCGTATTTTTCTGCCATATAATCCTCTCCTTTGTACAGCAGATGTATAAATATCTGCCACTATGAGGTATAATTCCTCACTATAATATGAATTATATCATAGTTTTTATATTTTATCAAGCCACTTTTTTAATGTATTTGCCCTTACACATAAAAATTCACAAACAATTAATATCAGGTTAATATTAAAACAACAAATTTATTTTTTAACTTAATTGACATAAAATATAGAATATGGTATATTATAATTAATAATATGCATATATAAGGAGGAAAACATAATGAACAAATATGCAGGAACACAAACAGAAAAAAATCTCAGAACAGCTTTTTCAGGCGAATCAGAGGCAAGAAACAAGTACACATATTTTGCTTCTGTTGCAAAGAAGGAAGGCTATGAGCAGATTTCAGCATTGTTTTTAAAAACAGCTGAAAACGAAAAGGAACATGCAAAATTGTGGTTCAAGGAGCTTGAAGGCTTAGGCGATACAGCCGCAAACCTCGTATCAGCTGCTGAAGGTGAAAACTATGAGTGGACAGACATGTACGCCGGCTTTGCAAAGACAGCCGAAGAAGAAGGTTTCACCGAGCTTGCCGCAAAATTCCGACTTGTTGCTGAAATTGAAAAGCATCACGAGGAACGTTACCGTGCACTCTTAAAGAACGTTGAAACAGCTCAGGTATTTGAAAAGAGCGAAGTCAAGGTTTGGGAATGCAGAAACTGCGGACATCTTGTAATAGGAACAAAGGCTCCCGAAGTATGTCCGACATGCGCACATCCCCAGAGCTTCTTTGAAATTCACGCTGAAAATTATTAATTTCAGACATGAAACAACGCTGTGCATACGCACAGCGTTGTTTTATGTCTTTTTTATCATTTTATGCTTGCATACATTACACGTAATTTCAATCTTCCCCTTACCCTTCGGCACTCGCAGATTTGCACCGCATTTAGGGCATCTGAAATAACAGTGTGTCTTTCTTTCGTTATGTCTCTTTTTTGAAAGTGCAATTTTGTTTCGTAAAACATTCATAAGTCTGTAGTAGCGATTAAGCTCACTTCTGCGTGCAGCAATATTTTTTGAAAAACAGCGTGCATAAGACCATACCATAAAAGCTATCGCAAATAAATAAAAAATCCTCATATACGGAAAAACCGACAGCACAAGCAATATAAGCGACAAGTACGACAGCTTCCTCGAAAGCTCATCCAATCCATATCTGCCCTGCATCCACTGTTGCAGTCTGTAATTGAAATTTTCAAAAAATCCTTTCATCCTGTTTACCTCCGTAACCGAGTATTAAACTCCATATTAGGATATATACGTTCTACTCTACTGTCAGGATAATGTCTGTCTATATAAGAAAAAAACCTACCGTTTGCAGAAATCCCCTTTCTGCGGCAACTTGCACGAACTACAACACACGCCGACATAAAGCTATTAAAAATCATAAAAATAAGGCATATCCATGTCAGAGAAACTCCATATTTTGACGGTATATTTTCAACAATATGCGATAAAATCGGATATGCATCCTTTACCCACACAAGAGCTAGCAATCCCCAAAAGAAACAGTACAGCAAATTTATTCTGCCATTAAGATTAAGCGGAAAATTCCTATAGTCCCATGATGCTGTTCCTAACAGCTTTTCCTGAATATAGCTACACAGATATTCATACGCACCTCCAATTAGACTTCCGCACGCAAATATCAATAAATCACGCTGTCCTTCAAGCTTATGCAAAATCAGCGTCATAACCAGAGCACCAAATCCGTATATAAGATTAAACGGACCGTATATAAGCCCTGTACGGCTTTCAAAACGTCTGAGACGCACAAGGCACCAGACTGTTTCCAGTACTACTCCCAGAAAACACCCGATAAAAAACACCCAAAACTGTTTATAAAAATTTAGTCCCTGCGCAAATGATTGTTCCATATATTCCCCTTACTTTTTCGGTTTATTCTCAGGCATTACCTTTTTCTTTACCGCCTCCATACGAAGATCCAGCGCCGCACTCAGCTGTGCACATTCGTACAACTCGTTCGCATCTTCCTCCGTAAATTCAGCATCCTTTTTATAACGAAGCTGATGCTCTAAGGTTGCCCAGAAATCCATTGCAATTGTACGAAGCTGAATTTCCACCTTCATTGTCTTCTTTTCATGAGCAAGAAAAATAGGAATTGCCACGATTATATGCAGACTTCTGTACCCGTTTGGCTTCGGATTTTTAATATAATCCTTCATGCGTATCAAAGAAACATCATCCTGCTTTAGCAGTGCCTCAGCAAGCGTATATACATCCTCGGGAAAGGAGCATATAACACGTATACCCGCAACATCATTGAGATTTTCTTCAATAGACTCTGCCGAAAACGGCAGTTCTTTTCTTTCAAGCTTGTCCTTTATGCTCTGAAAGGTTTTGAGTCTTGTTTTTATACCTCTGATGGGATTATGGTCAAATTCAAGTGAATATTCTTCATTTAAAACCTTGAGTTTGGTTTCAATCTCCATCATTGCACATTTATAATAGCTCATCAGCTTAACAAGCGGCTCAGTTTTTTTCTGCATCCATTCTATTGCACCACCCTCAGCAAAAACCGCAAGACTGTCCGGAATTTTTTCCTTATTATTGTTCAAGAAAACACCTTCTCATTATATAAATTAATAGTTTTCCATGTAATTATATAAAGTACGGACCTTTATGTCAAGCATAAAAAAACAGAATTTACATATTGTTAATACCTTGTTTATAAACTGTGTTTTGAGGAAATCCTATTGACATAAAAAACATTCAGATATATACTGATAATATAACAGATACAGGAGTGATTTACTTGGCAAATATTTATAAATCCGCCGACATGCTTATCGGCAATACTCCGCTTATGGAGCTTACAAATACAGAAAAAAAGTTCGGACTTTCTGCTACCATTCTAGCAAAGCTTGAATATTTCAATCCTGCCGGCTCGGTTAAGGACAGAGTGGCAAAAGCAATGATTGACGAACTTGAAAACAGTGGAAAATTAACCCCCGATTCAGTCATTATTGAACCCACAAGCGGAAACACGGGAATAGGTCTTGCAGCAGTTTGTGCCGCAAGAGGCTACAGACTGATAATCATTATGCCCGATACTATGTCGGTTGAACGTCAGCAGATAATGAAAGCCTATGGTGCAGAGCTTATTCTGACCGACGGCAAAAAAGGCATGACGGGCGCAATAGAAAAAGCGCATGAGCTTAATAAAGAAATTCCGCAAAGCTTTATTGCGGGACAATTCACAAATCCTTCAAATCCACGTGCACACTTTGAAACAACCGGTCCGGAAATATACAACGATACAGACGGTAAGGTAGATATATTCGTTGCAGGCGTCGGCACCGGCGGAACAATCACGGGGGTGGGCAAATATTTAAAAGAAAAAAATCCTGATATAAAAATTGTTGCTGTTGAACCTTCGGATTCACCCGTACTTTCGCAAGGTAAATCAGGTGCACACAAAATACAGGGCATCGGCGCAGGCTTTGTTCCCGAAGTGCTTGATAAGTCCGTTTATGACGAAGTGATAAACGTTTCTGCAGAGGATGCATTTGAAACGGGCAGACTTATAGGCAAATGCGAGGGCGTACTCGTGGGAATTTCATCAGGTGCGGCAGCATGGGCAGCAATAGAAGTAGCAAAACGTCCCGAAAATAAGGGTAAAAATATCGTTGTGCTTCTGCCTGATACCGGCGACCGTTATTTGTCAACCGAAATGTTTGTATAAAATAAATACTTCCCATATTTAATCAAACTCGCCAAAGCGAGTTTGTACCATACTTCTTCCCTTTTCACTATTACTTATTACTTCCCAAAAAATCCGTACTCAAATATTTTTAGGGAATAGTGAAGAGCGAATAAGTAATAACTAAAAAATCCGTACACTTTCGTGTACGGATTTTTTGGTGCCGAGGGCCGGGGTCGAACCGGCACGGGAATTTCTTCCCACGGGATTTTAAATCCCGGGCGTCTGCCTATTCCGCCACATCGGCTTATTAACAACACAGATAATTCTAACACAAAATATTTACATTGTCAATACCTTTTCCTTATTTTTTATCCCAAAAAAACAGCGAAAAAGCTTTCTTTTTCACTGTTTTTTCATTATTTTTTACTTTTTTTCATTTTTCTGATGCTGTCCACTGCCACAATAATTGCGAAAACAGCCGACAACCCTATTATCACCATTGTTTTCAAAAAATCATATCCCCTCTTATATTATTTACAAAATACATGATTTCCTATCGTTCTGATGATAGGTCTTGAGCGTATCCAGCTGCTTGTTGCAGTACGTGGATTATAGTAGTACAGCGCACCGCCCGTAGGATCCCATCCGTTCAATGCATCCTGCGCCGCATTCATGCATGACGGCTGTATTGCCGCATTAATCTGTCCGTCCGTTACAGCCGTAAATGCGCCTTTCTGATAGATTACACCTGCAATCGTATTAGGAAATGACGAGCTTTTTACACGATTTAAAATTACCGCCCCTACAGCTACCTGTCCCTCATAGCTTTCGCCTCTCGCCTCGCCGTTTATTGCCATTGCAAGCAGGGTTTTGTTATTCCCCGAAGCCGAGGCTGTACTTCCCGTAGGAAGTCCGATTTTCGCAAGAGTGGCAGGGCCTGCAATTCCATCGGCAGTAAGTCCGTGCTTTCGCTGAAAGCTTTTCACCGCCGAGGCTGTTTTACTGCCGTAAATTCCGTCAACTGTATAATGATAATATCCCCAGTTTTTCAATCTGGTCTGAATGTTTCTGACCTCCTGACCCGTTGAACCTATTCTCGACAGTGCCGATACACCGACCGGAAATATTAACATTAAAATCATGGTCAAAATAAGTATACGTTTCATAATTCCTCCAAATCGAGATATGATTATATACCTATTTTTCCCGTAATGCAATGTTTTAATACCTTAAATAGGGATTTTTTTCTTTTCTCGGCTTAATCGACAGCGTCACCGCCACAACCTCGGATGCACCTGCATCAATAAGTGTTCCGGCGCACTCATCCATCGTGATTCCCGTAGTATAAATATCATCCGTCAGAATGATACGTTTTCCCGAAATCGGACGTTGTGCTCTGTATGCTCCTCTGACATTTTCCAGCCTCTCACGTGCAGATAATTTACTTTGTTTCTTTGTATTTCTTACTTTTATAAGTGCATCTTCACAATATTCTATCCCAAGCTCCGATGCAACTGCCCGAGCAAGCGGAACCGACTGATTAAAACCACGCTCATTAAAGCGCTGTTCTGATAGAGGGACGGGAATTACCATGTCAAACGCACGCAAATGCTCAAAGCTTTGCACATGCTGTGCCATTATATGCCCAAACACATCCTCACAGCACGTCCAGCCGTCAAACTTATAGCGCATAATTGCATCACGTGCATAGTCCTCATAAAACATCGACGCAATGACATACTTTATGTACTTACCGCCCTCAAAGCTTCCGCCTTCAGGCGTAAACGGAACCTTTTTGGCACATTCCTCACAAATTCCGCAATTATACCGAAACCGCTGTCCGCTGTTTCGTTTACCGCCGCAGAAAACGCACACAAAATTTCTTCTTAAATTAAAAATCATTTATTTCAGTACGTTATAAAATCCGCTAAGCACAATATCATCGCTGTTCATAGCCTTTACATACTTGCTTTTTGACCCGAAATACGCAAAAGCCGACTTCGCATCGCACAAGCCGTTACCGTCGAGTAAATCCTCGTCACCCGTATATGCATCAGCACCAAGCAACTCATACAGATTATGCGTCATTACAATTGCATCGCACACGCCGTTTTTATCAGCAATCGCTTCGCTCTTGAATCTGTCGGCAAAAACATCACCTGTCTTCTCATACGCTCCGTTAAAATAACGTGCGTAGCTCGTTGTAAACGGCTTCATATCACGTGATATTCCTTTTTCGCTTTCCTTTATAACCATGCAAACCGCATTTTCCATAAGGCAATAAGCAAAAATCTTTGCATCATCCATAAAATACATTGCAAGTCTGTCTATAAATTCATCGTAATCCTCTTCATTGCAAAACAGCTGACCATTTCCTCTGAGCATTACATTATATATCCCGATGGGACTCTTTTCTCTGGCTTTTCTTGCCATAAGCAATCACTCCTCTTTTTTCTTTCCGATATTATTATACTTGTTATATGATTTTTTGTCAAGGGACATTAAAATTTACCAATACAGCGGAATATCACCGCAATTTCAGGAATATTTATCAATAGAATGAAATTATTGAAAGGATAACAATATGATGCACAATTATTATAACATGAGCGCAAAAGAAACCGCAAAAGCCGTTTTTACGGATATTTCGCACGGCTTAAGCGATGCGGAAGCGGTGTCACGGCTTAAAAAGAACGGGTATAATGAGCTTATCCAAAGAAAAAAGAAATCCTTTATACAGAGATTTTTTGAACAGTTCAATGATTTTATGATAATAACACTGCTAATAGCAGCGGCGGTTTCATATATCACCTCGTTGTTTCAGGGAAAGGGTGATATTGCCGAGCCGATTATTATTCTTGTCATAGTGGTATTTAATGCACTTCTCGGACTAATTCAGGAAAGTCGTGCACAAAAAAGTCTTGATGAACTAAAAAAGCTTTCCGCTCCGCAAAGCCGTGTATTAAGAGACGGCATTGAAAAATTAATTCCTGCACGTGAAGTAGTGGTTGGTGATATTCTGATTTTAAAAGCCGGAGACATTGCAAGTGCGGACTGCAGAATTATAAAGGCAAACCACCTGAGCACAGATGAATCCTCGCTCACAGGCGAATCGGAACCCGTAATGAAAAATGCCGAAACACTTACCACACCGCTGCTTTCTGTCGGTGACAGAAAGAATATGATTATGTCATCATCGCCGATAGTGAGCGGAAACTGCATTGCCATAGCTGTCAGTACCGGAATGAATACCGAAGTGGGACAAATAGCCGCTATGCTTAATTTTGAAGAAAAGCAACAAACGCCCTTGCAGACAAAGCTCTCGGAAACGGGAAAAATCCTCAGTACCGTAACTCTGATTATATGCGCACTGCTGTTTTTTGCAGGACTTTTAAAGCATCTGCCTGCCGCAGATATGTTTATGACTTCAGTTTCCCTTGCAGTAGCGGCAATTCCTGAGGGTTTGCCTGCAATAGTAACTATTATGCTTGCGCTCGGACTTGTGAGAATGTCAAAGCATAATGCTATCATACGAAATCTGCCGTCTGTAGAAACACTCGGCAGTGCATCAGTTATATGCACCGACAAAACGGGCACACTTACACAGAACAAAATGCATGTGTCAAAAATCTATTCCGAAGACGAAAAATTCACGCTTTCCCTTGCACTGCTCTGCTCGGAAAAAGACTCAATTGCAAATCCCACAGACACTGCACTGCAAAAGAAAGCTGAAGATGACGGAATATCAAAATCGGAGCTTTGCACACATTTTCCTTTAATTACCCACATCCCCTTTGATTCATCAACGAAACGCATGGCATCTCTTCACAAAACCCATAGCGGAAGCCGTACCATAGTAAAGGGCGCACTTGAATATGTTCTTCCCATGTGCAGTGAATATATGAAAGCATATAAAACCATGCGTATGAGTACGGGTATAAAAAACCGCATCCTCTCCGAAAACAAGCGCATGACATCGGATGCTTTACGTGTAATCGCTGTAGCATACCGTGATGACACTTCCGATGCCATCCACGAGGAAAAGCTTATATTGGCAGGTCTTATCGGCATTGAAGACCCCCCGAGAAAAGAAGCTGAAAATGCAGTTACTGTCTGCAAAAAAGCAGGCATACGTCCAGTCATGATAACGGGCGACCATGTATTAACCGCACTGTCCGTTGCAAAGCGCACAGGCATTGCAGATGATGCTTCAAAGGCGATAACAGGAGCAGAGCTTGATAAAATGACGGACGAAGAGCTTTGTCAAAATGTACATAAATACAACGTGTTTGCACGTGTGACACCTATGCATAAGGTAAGGATTGTGAAGGCATTTCAGGCAAACGGTCACGTAACCGCCATGACAGGCGACGGTGTCAACGATGCGCCTGCGCTCTCATGTGCAGACATCGGCTGCAGTATGGGAAAAAGCGGAACCGATGTGGCAAAATCAGCATCGGACATGGTGCTTACGGATGATAATTTTGCAACTATTGTAAGCGCAGTAATGATGGGACGCAATATTTTTGCAAATATCAAAAAAGCAGTTCAGTTTCTTCTATCAAGTAACATAGGCGAAATTCTCGCCGTTTGTGCAGGTCTGATTTTCGGCTGGACTTCGCCTTTAAGTGCCACACAGCTTTTATGGGTAAATCTTGTAACCGACTCACTGCCTGCCATTGCACTTGGACTGGACCCACCCGATGAGGGCATTATGGAAAAACCGCCGAGAGACCCGAAAAAGAGTATTTTTGCTGACGGAATGTGGCTTTCGATTATATTTGAGGGGCTTATGATAGGTGCATTGTCATTACTTGCTTTTTCAGTCGGCGCAAATGTGTTTTGCTCGCTTAATGCCGGCAGAACAATGGCATTTGCCGTATTAAGTCTTTCAGAGCTTGTACATTCCTTCAATATGCGAAGCGAACGTTCCGTACTGAATAAAAATCTTTTCAAAAACCCGTATCTGACAGGCGCATTTTTACTCGGACTTATACTTGAAGTATCGGTAATTTCCATTCCTTACGTTGCATGTATTTTTGATGCTGTACCGCTCACGTTCATACAATGGGTATGCGTCGGAATACTTTCACTGATGCCGCTTGTAATAGTTGAATTGCAAAAATTAGTGTCGGGAATTTTTGATAAAAAACTTCTTGGATAAAACAAGCCGTTTGCGCTGATTATCAGCGCAAACGGCTTTTCGTATCTATTGTAGCTGGTTAAATTCATAGTCGGAACGGTTACTCATAATTTTCTTATACGCAGACGGCGAACACAGCTTATATTTTTTAAATGTACGGTTAAAGTAGGACAGGGACGAAAATCCCACTGCATACGCTGTTTCTGAAACACTGAGTCCGTTTTTTAAAAGCTTTTCGGATTTACATATACGCACAAAATTAAGATATTCCGTAAAAGTGCTGTCTGTAGCACGCTTGAATAAACGGCAAAAATATGATTTATTGAAATTCAAAAGCTCACTTAAGCTTTCAAGCGTTATCTGTTCTGCATAGTTCTTGTCCACATATTCAATAACAGGCATGATTTTGCTGATTGCCTTTTTATCCTGTATCTGGTTTTCGTCAAACAAAATATTCATGCGGTGAAGCTGTGCAAAAATCATGTACATATTAGCACCCATATAAAATTCATATGCATTATTGCGTTTTTGGTTTTCTTCGTATATGTTCATTATATGTACGTAAATTTCTTCATTTTCCGCAGTTGATTTTTTGAATAAATGGCATGGACGGTTATTTGTCTTTAGGAATTTTGAAATGTATCGAAGCGGACCCTTTCCCGAAGACGGTGCACCAAGCTGTAAAAGAATATACAGTGTTTTATCCTTTAAAATAGTCGTCATATGCGGAGTGCGGCTGTTTACAAATAATACATCGCCCTGATTTAAAGTATATTTT
>JAXJRQ010000149.1:0-13284 GCA_036310525.1 Clostridia bacterium | reverse complement strand
TGTCTTATTACAAACGTCAGCAAACCACAACCTATCCCGAATACAACCATTCCTTTGGGAGTAGTTGGTGTGGTTGTGTAGTCTGTCGCCATAAAGAACGCACCTAACAGCAAGCCACCGGTTAAGAGCTGATATACAGTATATTCCCACTGTGCCATTTCTGTAGTATTATTACCAAAAATAAATGTCATGAGTGCAAATGTCAGAAGATATGCAAGTGGAATTTTTACGGAAACCACCTTTTTTACTATCAGATATGCAAACCCGATAATAAGCGCAATTGCTGATGTTTCACCTATACATCCGGGTATTTTACCAATAAAGGCATCATAAATTGAAACATTTTCAAATACCGAAGCTTTCATTGCCGCAAGCGGAGTTGCGGACGATACAGCATCCGACGCCAAAGGCTGTGCAAAAGTTGTCATGGCACCCGTCCAGGCTATAAGCATAAAGCATCTGCCTGCAAGCGCAGGGTTCATGAAGTTTTTGCCCAAGCCACCAAAAATCTGTTTTGCTACAACTATCGAAAACACACTTCCCACTGCCGTCATCCACAAAGGTATTGACGGCGGTAAATTCAAGCCGAGAAGCATACCCGTAACAACTGCACTCAAATCGCTTATCGTAACTTTCTTGTTTGCGATTATCTGAAATACCAACTCACTCAAAACAGCACACGCAACAGATGTTGTAACAACCAACGCACTCCTTAGTCCAAAGAAATATACTCCTGCAATAAGTGCAGGCATCAGGGCAATTATTACATCACCCATTATTGAGCTTATTGTTGTTTTGGAATGTACATGAGGCGATGAAGAAACTATCATATTATCCATTTTTCTCTGCCTCCTTTTTTTCCTTTAAATATCTCATTGCATCAGGACGCATTGTACGTATATTGGCAAGCAGATTTTTCTTTGCAGGGCATATATACGAACACATTCCGCACTGCATACAATCAAGGATGTTATATTTTACTGCACCCTCGGTATCCTTGTTTTTTGAAAGAGTGCTGAGCTTATTTGGCATAAGTCCCATCGGACAATGCTCCACACATTTTCCGCATCTTATACAAGGAGCATCAGGGTCATAAATTTTATCAGGCTCAGAAAATGCAATCAAAGATGATGTTGTTTTAATAACAGGCGCACTCATATCAAACTGTGCCATTCCCATCATAGGTCCGCCCATAATCACTTTTTTTGCATCTTTTTTAAATCCTCCTGCCGCTTCAAACAAAAACGAGAAAGGCACACCAAGCGGAACAAGAAGGTTTGACGGCTCGTTCACCGCATCGCCGCTCACTGTAACAATTCTTTTAACAAGAGGCATACCCTCTCTGAATGCACGGTTTATTGCATATGCCGTTTCGATATTCATTACCACGCATCCGACATCCGAAGGCAAACCGCCTGAAGGAACACTTTTACCGGTAATCGCTTTAATAAGCATTTTTTCTGCACCCTGCGGATATTTCGGTTTTAGCGGTATTATTTTTATACTGTCATCATAGCGCGTATGTTTTTTTAGCACCTCTATACATTTGCGTTTATTCGTTTCAATACCAATATATGCTTCTTTAACGTCAAGAACCTTCATCATTATACGTATTCCGTCCACAACCTCTTCCGTATTTTCTATCATACGTCTATGGTCAGCCGTAATATAAGGTTCACATTCCGCACCATTTATAATGAGATATTTTATTTTATCCTTTGGATCAAGCTTTACATGTGCAGGAAACCCTGCGCCACCCATGCCAACAATACCTGCGTCACGTATTACCCACAAAAGCTCACGCTTGGAAAGTGATTCAATATCCGTAACAGGCTTTATTTTATCGGACAATGTATACAGCTTATCATTCTCAACAAAAACCGTTTCAACCATACTACCGTTGGGATGGATATGTTTTTCAATCTTTTTTACTGTCCCCGAAACCGATGAATGTACCGGTACAGCCATGTACTCCTCTGCATCCGCTATCTTGTCTCCTACTTTGACAGCATCGCCCTCTTTTACGAGCACCTTTAACGGCGCACCTATATGCTGTGCAATCGGAAACATATGCTCATCGCATGGCATTATCGGCCTTACTTCATACTTATTCATGGGCTTTTTATGGTCGTGTATATGCATTCCGCCCTTAAATGAAAGTGCCATTGGTTACCTCCTTATTTTTTTCTTCTTCTAATTATATAATCTATTTGTTTGAATTATATCATATTCAAATAAATATCGCAATATAATTCGACATTCTGTAACAAAACAGATAAAAAATATGCATCCAAAAGTCAAATACCTTCAGGATGCATATTATTCATCTTATATGTGTTTTAAAAGTCCGTTCATAAAATCTCTTTTTGCAATTTCCTTTATTTTATAATGAAGCTTCTTTCCTGTTGCATTAAACGGAATTTCCTCAACAAATCTGTAATATCTCGGACGCTTATATTTAGAAATCATCGGACTTGTGCGGCAGAAGTTTTCGAGCTCATCAACTGTCAGACTCTTATCTTTAGGAACAATATATGCCGTAACAAGCTCACCGTATGCCTTATCAGGAACTGACGTAACAATGCAGTCTGAAACCTTTGGATGTGTATTTAAAACCTCCTCAACCTGAGTCGGGTAAATATTTTCACCGCCCGATATAATCATGTCGTCCTTTCTTCCAACAACTGACACAAAGTTCTTTTTATCCCATGTACCGAGGTCATTTGTATAATAATAGCCTTTATAGAACTTTCTCTCTGTTTCTTCCGGATTATTATAGTACATATACGCTGATTTTGCAGGTGATTTTATAATAATCTCACCCACTTCTGTATCATCATGTGCTGCTTCATCATCCGGTTCTGCTTTGCGATCCTCATATACCTTTACAACTCTTACCTCATCATCTGTACACGAGCGACCTGCCGTACCTGCCATTTCAGGCAAATCGCCGGGACGAAGGAATGTATTCCAGAATGTTTCGGTTGTTCCGTAACCATTAAAGATATTCGGTGTAAGTAGTTTCTGATACTTTATACATGCCGCTCTTTCAAGCGCACTTCCCATTGTAACAATACCGTTTAAAGAACTCAAATCTCTGCCTGCTCTTTCCTGCTCAAACGCAAGCTGTTCCAGAACTGTAGGCACACCGATAAGAAATGTTATATTATATTTTTCTGTGTATTCAAGACAGCGTTTTGCATCAAATTTCGGCAATATCATAATAGTACCGCCTGCATATAAGGTGGGTGTAAGTCCGCCTGAATGTATTCCGCCTCTGTGGAACCACGGTGTTGTATTCATCGTTTTATCTGTATAGCTCAACGGGAAATGCATCATAACATCATGCGCTGATAACACTTCATTGATGCTTGTAAGCGGCACACCCTTTTGTCTTCCGGTTGTACCTGATGTATACAAACGTGTTGTTTCATCATAAATGTTAAGTGGTTTATCAGGAATCGGATTTGTATCATCCACACCATCAATATATTCGCTGTAGCTTACTTTATAACCATCGCCCACAAAATTATCCGGAGCATTTACCACAACCACCTTATTCGGCTTATGCTTTGACATTGTAAGTGCTTCGCTTACAACCATGTCCATTGATGCATCATACATAAATACAGACGGCATAGAATCCTCTATTGTAAGCGCAATTTCTCCCGATGACAGTCTGAAATTCATAGGACAGCTTACTGCTCCAAGCTTATGAGTTGCAACATACGCAAATACAAACTCAGGACAATTGAAAAGCTGATACATAACAACATCGCCATGCTTCACACCGTCTGACGAAAGCGCATTGGCAAATTTATTTGCCTCTTTATTAAGCTCACCATATGTCCAGCTCTTTTCAGTCGCAGGCATAAACATTGCTTCTTTATCGGCAAATTTATATACATTTCGCATAAAACCATTAAGCCATGTATATTCAGATTCAAATACGTTTCTGAAATTCGATTTAAGACTTCCGCCTCTGCTTACAAATCTGCTTTTTGCATTTGCAATTTCTTCTTCAAGCGTATCAAATATACTGTTTACCTCTTCATCAGAATAATCGTAGTTGTTTTTATTAGAACAATTACCAAGCAGATGCAGCATTTCAACAATTTTCTGCAACCGCCCCGATGATAGTCTTAAAAAACGTTCCTTTTTTGTTTCTTTTTTCATTTCATAAAAATTCCTTTCAAAATTATAATGTATAAAACGTAAATTTAAAATTAAGTTTTATTACATAACCGATAATATTTTTATCATCTACCTGTTAGAATAACATCATTTCCGTTATTTGTCAATATATTTTACAAATATTAATAATTTGTACACTTTTTTTGTATGTTGGTTACTATATTTTAAAAATGTAGTGAATTTACCTCAATTTCCGAGCATCTGTTATAATAAACAACTTTTTTATCTACATGTATTGAAAATTTGTTAATGTTGTGATATAATGATTATGTTTGATTATTTATTACAAATATATTTTAATGAAGGTGATGTATTTGATTAAATGTACTCTAAAAGATATTAACAAGGACAGCAAAGCATTTTTCAACGGCGACATAATTGATGTCGAGTACGGCGATTATTACAAAGAAGGCGATGTGATGCACATAAGCTGTGATACGGACTTCGTATCAGTAAGCTTTGACAAATCACAAAAGCCATCAATTGTATATACTCCCGATCACGAATTTACATATGAATTGCCGATGGGAAAATCTCTTTGTGCATATGAGCGTGAATCATGGTCGGAGCAGTCACACAAAATTGTTATCAGACCGGTTGACGAAGAAGAAGCATACGGAACGAGAAATATCGCACTGAACAGTGTTGATTTCAAAGAAAACAAAAAAACATTCCCGCATGCAGAAGCAAACCTTGTAACAAGAAATGCACCCGATTTCGAAGCAAGAAACGCTATCGACGGCATGTGCGAAAACAAGGGTCATGGCGCTTTCCCCTATCAGTCATGGGCAGGCGGCGCACGTGAAGACCTCGTATTTACACTTGATTTTGGCTGTGAGGTCGAAATTGACAAGCTCATTTTCTATTTAAGAGCCGATTTTCCACACGATACTTACTGGAAATCATTAAATGTCAGATTTTCTGATGGCACAAAGGCTCAGGCACAATTTGAAATGACCTCGGACGGTCAGGAGCTTGTTCTTGATGAGCCGAAAAAGACAACATCAATAACATTGATTGACTTCAAGCAGGTATCAGAACCGCTTTCATGGGCAGCACTGACTCAGGTTGAAGTTATCGGAAGATATATTAAGAAGGAGATAGAAACAATGGAAATAAGAAACGCTTCAAATTCAAAAGACGTTAAGCACTACACAACAGAAAGATTAAGAGAGGAATTCCACATTTCAAATCTTTTCACAAAGGATAATATCAGAATGGTATACAGCCATATCGACCGTATAATAACTGCAGGTTTTATGCCTGTTTTCCAGGAATTATCGCTTGAAGCAGGCAAAGAGCTTGCCGCTGACTACTTCCTTGAAAGAAGAGAAATGGGCTGTATTAACATCGGCGGCGAAGGTATAATCACCGTTGACGGAACAGAATACAAAATGGCACCACGTGACGGTATTTATATAGGTAAGGGTAACAAGGAAATTAAGTTTAAGAGTACAGACCCCGAAAATCCCGCAAAATTCTATGTCAGCTCGTGTCCTGCACACAAGGAATATCCCACAGTTAAAATTGATATAACAAAGGCAAAGAAGGTTCCCTGCGGAACTGTTGCAGATGCAAACAAGCGTGTTATCAATCAGTACATACACCCCGAAGTGATGCAGAGCTGTCAGCTTGCAATGGGTCTTACTCAGCTCGAAGAAGGCTCAGTATGGAACACTATGCCCTGTCACACTCATGACAGACGTATGGAAGTTTATCTGTATCTTGATATGGGTGAAAATGACGCTGTATTCCACATGATGGGTGAGCCCAATGAAACACGCCACATTATCATGCACAACGAAGAAGCTGTAATCAGCCCGAGCTGGTCAATTCACAGCGGTGTTGGCACAAAGGCTTATTCATTTATCTGGGCTATGTGCGGCGAAAATCAGGAATTCACCGACATGGACGGAATAGAAACAAAGGATTTAAGATAATTTTTATTGCATTGACAGGGGATTTTTATCCCCTGTCAAAATACAACTACGGAGGTGTATTATGAAAAGATGGAAGATTGTTCTGATAGCGGCTATTCCTACACTTGCGCTTCTAATAGGCGGCGGTGTATGCGTGTTCCGTTTTTTCATAGTACCGAGGTATGTTGAACCGCTTCTTGAAACTGCTGCAACAATTTTAGAAAGCGAGGAGGTTCAAAAAGAAATTTCAGAACTCGCCCGTGATTTTGCGGACCAGGGCTTGCTTGATGACGAATTATTAAAGCAATATTTAGCTCTCTATGATAAAACCAACCCCGATAAAAACACGGATACCTCCAACGAACAGACACAACAGCTAAATCCACCCGCTGAGAACAGCGTTGGTGCTAAAAGCATAAAAGTACAGGAGAATGATTCAGGCACAAGATATTCATACAGTAACAACGTACCCTCCAACACTCTGATTACACCCGTAGAAAGCACTGCGCCGCCATTAGTAAGTAAATCTCTTTATCAGCGCATAAAAGAAAATGTTGCCCCCGAAGACCTCTCCAGAGGATACCAGTTGGCAGCAAAATTTGATATTTCCAAGGTTCAGAGCCTTATGTCAAACCGTGAAGAACTTAAGAAATATGTACGTTCAGTATTAACCGATTCCGAATATTCAGAGGTTGTTTCATTTTACCTGAAATACTCCTACTTACTTCAGGAATAATATTACCACGCATGGAGGGCGTTTCAAATGAATAATATCAATCCGCGCAGAATTGCTCTTGCGCTAACAGACGGTTTGATGGTTATAATAAGCAGTGTAATCGCTTATTTATTCGCAAAGGAATTTATTGATATTCCACTCACCGTCGGAGACTACGCATTACGTGTTTTGTTCCACGCAACGGTGACAGTCTTATGTCTCACACTTTGTAAGGTGTATCGCCATATTTGGAAATATGCACAGATACGTGATTTTGCCAAATGTTTATTAGGCGTAACTATGGGATATGTTATTTCTACGATTACCTTTATGGTTATTAGAGCACTAATGGATATAACATACTCAAGAATTTTCCTTACTCTTTCATTTTTGATTTCTGCATTCTCTATAATTGCACTGAGAACAGCGTACAGCTGGCTCTACAGCATGCACGTACAAATCGCAAAGAGTACCGCAGAAAAGAGAAACACATTGATAATCGGTGCAGGTAACGCCGCACAAAGACTGATTACCGAAATTGCGGAAACAGAATGTCCCTACAATCCCGTTTGCATGGTTGATGATGACCCTCAAAAGAAAAACGGAGTTATTCGCAACGTTAAGGTAGAAGGCACAACAAACGACATAGTTAAACTGTGCGCAAAAAAAGATATTGAAACGATTATTTTCGCAATTCCATCATGTGATTCACAGACAAAAAAGCGCATACTTGACATTGCATCACTTACAGACTGCGAAATTAAAACACTTCCCTATCTGCATAATGTAATGGATGCAGATAATCTTATCAGTCAGACTCACAGTATTAATATCGAAGATTTACTTGGCAGAGACGTAGTACGTTTTGACAATGAAGATATAAAAAATCTCATACACGACCGTATATGTATGGTTACAGGCGGCGGCGGTTCAATAGGCTCGGAGCTGTGCCGTCAGATTGCGCAATATTCACCAAAACAACTCATTATTGTAGATATATACGAAAATAATGCTTATGATATTCAACAGGAACTTAAAAGAGCATACGGAAACAACATCAATCTTAATGTTGAAATTGCATCTGTAAGAGATTATCAGAAGCTGGACATGCTGTTTAATCAGTACCATCCGCAGCTTGTTTTCCACGCAGCAGCACATAAGCATGTACCGCTAATGGAAACCAATCCCGAAGAAGCTGTTAAAAATAATATTATTGGTACATACAACACAGCTACTCTTGCTGATATGTATAAAGTCGAAAGATTCATTCTTGTTTCTACCGACAAAGCAGTTAATCCGACTAATATCATGGGTGCCACAAAGCGTTGTTGCGAAATGATTGTGCAGTATATGGCGCAAAACTCCAAAACAACGAGCTTTATCACTGTAAGATTCGGAAACGTTCTCGGTTCAAACGGTTCAGTCATTCCGCTTTTTGAAAAGCAAATCAGAAACGGCGGTCCCGTTACCGTAACTCATCCTGATATAATCAGATTCTTTATGACAATCCCCGAAGCCGTTTCACTGATTTTGCAATCAGCCACGCAGGCAAACGGCGGAGAAATTTTTGTACTTGACATGGGCGAACCGGTAAAAATTCTTTCACTTGCCGAAAACCTTATCAAGATGCACGGAAAACGTCCTTATAAAGATATAAACATCGAATTTACAGGCTTGCGCCCCGGCGAAAAGCTATACGAGGAGCTGTTAATGAGCGAAGAAGGACTTTCAGAGACAGAAAACAAAAAAATCTTTATCGGAAAGCAAATTGAAGTTGACGAAAAAACCCTGCTTGATAATCTGGAATTAATTCGCAGACTTGCAAATTCCAACGATAAAGACTCCGTAATAGCTTTACTCAAAAAAATGGTTCCAACATTTAATCACAAACTGAATGCATAAATAAAAATGCCGCAAAGCGGCATTTTTATTTACATAATATAATTATGTAAACTCCTAAGAAAGGAAGTGTTATCCACATGACAAAAAAGGAAAAAGTCAATGAACTGCGTAAATTACTCGATATTGCCTATCCCGAAGTTAAATGTTCTCTTAATTACTCAAATCCACTCGAAATGCTGATTGCAACACAGTTGAGTGCCCAATGTACCGACGCACGTGTTAACATTGTAACAGAACAACTGTTTAGGCGTTATCGTTCTGTTGAAGACTTTGCAAATGCAGATTTAGAGGAATTACAGGAATATATAAAATCAGCAGGCTTTTATAAAAACAAATCCAAAAATATTATTGCATGCTGTAACCGTCTTATCGAAGCATACAACGGCGAAGTCCCCGACACAATGGAGGATTTGCTCACACTTCCCGGAACAGGCAGAAAAACAGCAAATCTTGTATTAGGTGACATTTTCAGTAAGCCTGCCATAGTAGTAGATACGCACTGCATTCGCCTTTCAAGGCGGTTAGGGCTCACTAAAGAAGAAGACCCCACAAAAATCGAGATGGATTTAAAGAAAATTACACCGCCTGATTACAGTCTCAGAATGTGCCATCAATTCGTATATCACGGAAGAGCAGTCTGTACCGCACGAAATCCGAAATGCGAAATTTGTACTGTATCACATTTATGTAAATATTTTAAGACAAAAAAATAAGCGTTTATACGCTTATTTTTTTGCTTATGCACATTTTATAATCTTTATCAATATCACATACGGTAAATTCATACACCGTATTTTCATAAACAACAGTATCATCCAATACAGAAATACCCTTTAGAGGTAACTGCAGACCTCGTCCGACAGCTTTTGAAAAGCTTTCCTTTCTCACCCACAGCTCGTAAAACCGTTCAATATCCGAGCCGACATATTCCTGTTCTTCATCAGTAAAATACCGTTTCATAACATTTTGGCCGACATCACGTATATATTGTATATCTATTCCTACCGGAGAATCAGATAAAACGCAAACAGTATAATCACCCGAATGGCTAATGTTCATATATATCTCAGGAAAATCTGTAAAATACGGTTTGCCGTATTGGTCATAATCCCAAATCACCGGTGTTTTTATATTTGGAAATTTCTCCTTCATTCCCCGATTTATAAGTACATCTGCAGCAATTGACTGCTTTTTCATGTTATCATGTTTTAGTCTTGCCGTTTTCTCGGCACGTTTGGGAGATATTTCCCAGTTTTTTGACAAATCAATGTCATTAACATTCATTGTATAAACATCAAGCATTTATGTCCCCTATTTCATACATAATCATTGACAAAACCGCCTCTCCTGCAGTTTCCGTCCTTAATATACGTTTTCCAAGCGTAACCGTCTTAATACCCGCAGAGCGTATTTTTTCTATTTCAGCTATATCAAATCCGCCCTCCGGTCCTATTATAAACCCAACTTTTTTCGGTTTCACAACCGATGTCAGCACAGATTTTATATTATTCTCTTCTTCACACTCATACGGCACAAAAACAATATCATAATCTCTTAGCTTTTTTATCGCTTCATCAAGATTAACGGGCATTGTTACCTCAGGAATAACACCACGTCCCGATTGTTTTGCCGCTTCTTCACTAATTTTTCTCCAGCGCTCAACCTTCTTTTCCTCTGCTTTGCGGTTTTCAAGCTTTACAACGCATCTTGAGAGCGCACATGGAATAATACGTCTGATTCCAAGCTCGGTTGTTTTCTGAATGATATAATCCATTTTTGAGGCTTTAGGCAGTCCCTGAACAAGTGTTACCTCAATTTCCGCTTCCGTATCACTCTTCTTCTTTTCCCTTATCTCGCAGACAATTCTTTTTACGTCAATCTCCGAAATCGTAGCTATATAGTCCACTCCTCTGCCATCACACAGAGTTAACTCATCACCCTCACTCATCCTGAGCACCTTGGAAATATGCGAAACATCGCCGCCCTCAATAATAATTTTATCTTCGCTTATGTTTTCTTTTGGAACAAAAAATTTAGACATCTTTAAATATCCTTTCAAAATTTTTATGACTTATTTTTTCAATCTGCTCATCACTGTAATTCATCCCAAGCAGTCTGTCAAATACCTTATATGTATCACCACATCCCGTTATCCCATCCGGCAGACAGTCTACTCCGTCATAGTCTGCACCTATTCCTATATTATCCTCACCGCCAAGCGCCATAAAATGCTCGATATGTCTGATAATATCATCTATTTTCGCCGTACCTTTTTCACAAAGAAACGGCGGATAAAAGTTTATTCCCACACAACCACCGCTGTTTTTGATTATTTTAAACATTTCGTCCGTGAGATTTCGTCTGTGCGGACAAATGCTCCTTGAATTTGAATGAGTAGCAATAATCGGTTTTTTCCATACAGAAACCGCATCATAAAACGAGCGGTCGTTAAGGTGTGACACATCAAACAGCATACCTACATTGTCCATTTCACAAAGTACACTTTTTCCAAATTCGGTAAGTCTCTTTTCAGGGTCATCCGCACCTGAGGCAAGATGATTTGCTCCGTTCCACGTAAGGGTTGCAATTCTCACTCCAAGTCTGTAAAAATCACGCACCGCACTAAGACTTGTAAAACATTCACCACCCTCAATGCTGAGTATGCCTTTTATGTTATTGTGATAGAACGTATCAATCAGACGCATGCACCTTTCCGATGCGCTGTTTGCATATTCAGGTGCAATATAACACGCAAAAATCTGAGTGTATTTTTTATATTGTTTCATACCATCCATATCCACATGATACGGATTTTTTTCTATCACACCGCCCTCATCAAGCAATTTACATAATGTATCGCAGTGTGCGTCAAAAACAGAATATTCCATACTACCTCCCGTCAGAATGCATTTTCTATATGATTGATTTTCCAAATCCGGGGTACTCCGTCAACCATGCGGTAAAACACCTCTACTATATCAAATCTGATTTGAGAATTCACCGTATCTATAAAGCAATTCGCAGCACGTATAAGCTTTTGTTGTTTATGATAATTAACATACTCCGACGGCTCACCAAAAAAATTATTCTGACGTGTTTTTACCTCAACAAAAACAGTACATTCTTCATCCATGGCAATTATATCAATCTCACCGCATTTTACCCGGAAATTACGGCGTATTATTTCATAGTCTTTCTCCTCAAGATATTCACACGCCGCAGTTTCTCCCCATTCGCCTATTTCTTTTGTGGTCATTTTACACCGCCTGTTATTTTCTTTAAGAATGTTTCTCTGTGGATTTCACACGGTCCATATTTTAAAATAGCATCACAATGCACCTTTGTTCCGTAACCTTTATGCTTATCAAACGCATACTCGGGGTATTTTTTTGCCGCCTCATACATCACACGGTCACGGCTTACCTTAGCAAGTATTGATGCCGCCGCAATAGATATGCTTTTTGCATCGCCTTTTACAACTGTTTCATGAGGAATTTCCATTCCGTTTATGCGATTACCATCAACAAGTACATAATCAGGTTTAATACTAAGTCCGTCAACTGCCATATTCATTGTCTCAAATGTAGCATTAAGGATGTTTATTTCGTCAATACGTTTTTCGGAGCACTGTGCTATACAATATGCAATTGCCTTTTCACATATTATATCAAAAAGCTCCTCACGCTTCTTTTCACTAAGCTTTTTTGAATCATTTATACCCTCTATATACGCATCCTCAGGCAATATAACTGCCGCCGCAAATACAGGTCCTGCAAGCGGGCCTCTGCCCGCCTCATCAACACCGGCTATGTATCTGTAACCGTTTTTGCGACAAGCATCTTCTATTTCTCGCATTTTTTCAATACGTATCTTTTCTTCCGCTTCATCAATCTTTTTCATCAATTATTCCCCTTTTCATCTAAACACATCTTTAATTAAGTAACAAGCTTATTCATAATCTTTTTTTCTCACATATATTTTATACTCAGCCGGTGCATATGCACGAGCAGAAAACATTATAGGATTTATTGTGTAATCAATATTATTCACTGAAAGAATATCTCTGATTTTTGCTTGTATTGTTATATCATAAGTAATCATCAACTGTTTTCTATTAAATATAGTTATCACAGCACATCTCCTTTAACAATATTCTACAGTCCTTTATGCTCATGTGATATGCTCATGTTATATGCTCGTGTTACAATAGGGACAAAAAAATATATGCTTTTTTGTCCCTTATATTATAGCACATATGGTTAAATTTTTCAAGATAACCGGGACATTTTGATGTGCTTATTTCAATTTTTTGTTTAGAGTGCTATTCGCTTCTAAGAAAAATTAATGTTTGTATCGTTGAAATTCCACTTGATTTCAACTCTTTTATCATCGTAAACATAAATCGCTTTGATTAAAGCTTTCATCATTTCATTTGTGTATTCTTCAACTCCGATAAATCTTTCAAAAAAGTCTATTTGCTTTGTTTCTTCTTCAGATATAGAATCAATGCTATACATATGTATTTCTTCTTCACGAGTGTGAATACCTTCTTCT
>JAXJRQ010000148.1:0-4253 GCA_036310525.1 Clostridia bacterium | reverse complement strand
TTATAACTCCGCTGACGGGTTCCGGCTTTTCGGGTGTCATATAAATTTCCTTTATACTCTTATTTTCACCCTCACGGTATGTACCGATATTGGATTCTCCCTCAACAAGAGTACCGTCCTCCAAAACAGCACTCAACACAACCGACTCATTAGTTACGGGATAAACTATCCCCGAAACACCCATCAGCTGATTGAATTTCATAACAGCCTCTTCAAAGCTTTGCGACATTTCATTAAGAGCCGCAAGTGTCAGATTGCCGAGGCTGTGACCGCTAAGTGTTCCTTCGCTGAATCGGAAATTCATTAATTCCTGCCATACCGTATCAGTTTCCGCCAAAGCACTGACGCAGTTTCGCACATCTCCCGGCGGAAGCATGCCCAAATCGTCACGCAAGCGTCCGGAAGAACCGCCATCATCAGCAACAGTAACAACTGCTGTTATTTTATTTGTATAAAGCTTAAGGCCACGAAGCAAAGTCGAAAGACCTGTACCTCCGCCTATCACTACGATTTTCTTATTTTTCATAATTACTTGTCTATATCACGATAACTTATATCCACATCATATTCAAGCTCTTTAAGGTAATCTGACAAAAGATTTGCCATAGTAACGCTTCTGTGCTTTCCGCCTGTACAGCCGATTGCAATGGTGAGAGAAATTTTTCCCTCCTCGTCATAAAGCGGTACAAGAAACTTTATCATGTCGTAGAGCTTTTCCATAAAGGTCTGCGCAGTCTGAAAGCTCATGACATAGTCCTGAACCTCTTTATCGTTCCCCGTCTTATGCTTTAGTTCGTCAATGTAAAACGGATTCGGGAAACATCTCACGTCATACACTAAATCAGCATCAACCGGCATTCCGTATTTAAACCCGAACGCCATAACGTGAATTTTTATAGACTTTTTATCCTCGTTGCAGTAAATTTCACGAAGCTCTTTTATAAGGTCATTGTTTGAAAGTCCCGATGTATCAATCACATAGTCCGCATCGCTTAAAAGCTTTTTGAGCATTTTTCTTTCCTGCTTTATTGACGCCAGAAGTCCTTCGGGGTTATTTATAGGATGTGAGCGTCTTGTTTCTTTATAGCGCTTCACAAGCGTGGCATCGTCCGCATTAAGGTAGAGTACCTTAACCGAAAATCCATTTTTTTTGAGCAAGCTTATCTGGTCAATAAGCTCATTAATCATATCTCCGACACGTGTATCAATAACCAGTGCCGCATTTGTAAATTTACCGTTTGCTGAATGTATCATTTCCGCAAACTTGGGTATAAGGGCCGGAGGCATATTATCTATACAGAAATACCCTAAATCCTCCAGATAGCGAATAACTCTTGTTTTTCCCGAACCGGACATACCGGTTACAACCGTAAATTGCATATTTATCTCCATTCCACCGCTCAGGCGGCATAAATCAGTAAAGCTTATCTTTCGCCCGTAAGCCGTACTTCGGGTTCAAGCTCAACTCCAAATTTATCCATTACTGTTTTTTGTATATGTTCAATAAGCCGCAGAACATCCTCGGCAGATGCACCGCCGCAGTTGACAACAAATCCGGCATGCTTTTCGCTCACCTGTGCCCCTCCGATTGTATAGCCCATCAAACCGCAGTCCTGAATAAGCTTTCCTGCAAAATAGCCGTCAGGCCGCTTAAATGTACTTCCTGCCGATGGCATGTTAATCGGCTGTTTATCGTTTCTGCGTTTATTGTAGTCAGACATACTTGCCTTGATTTCGTCATAATTGCCCTTTGTAAGCTTCAGCAATGCAGACAAAATTACATAATTTTTATCGCAAAATATACTGTGTCTGTATGCAAAATCCAAATCGGCATTTTTTGCTGTCACAAACTCACCATCACTCGTAAGGTATGTTACCTCTGTAACAACATCCTTAATCTCACCGCCATATGCACCGGCATTCATATAAATACCGCCGCCAAGTGTTCCGGGAATACCACAAAGCGTTTCAAATCCGGTCAATTCCGCACGCAAAATCACATTTGCAAGCTTCGACATGAGCACACCTGCCTCGGCATACACCATCTCACCATCTGCCTCACAATGTTGCATTCCGCTTCCAATCTGAATTACCACGCCTCTTATTCCGCCGTCACCAACAAGCATATTGGAGCCGTTTCCCATTATAAGGTACGGAATATCATTTTCCTTGCAATATGCTATAAGTGCTTTTATTTCATCCTTGCTTTCAACGCTCGCAAACGCATCGGCACTGCCGCCGATTTTAAACGATGTATGATTACTCATAGGCTCGTCAAATAAAGCCTTGGGCGATATTTTTAAAATTTCTTCACGATTAAGCATAATCAGCCTCCCATTACCCATCGAAACATTGGTTTTCTGACCGACATAAACTCCTCAAAGCTCTTGAAATCACGATTCATAATCAGCTTTTCGGGGAATGAAATCTCTTTGAGCATATCAAGCGCATAACCGTATTCGCCAAGGTCATAACATATGTGTGCATCGGAGGTTACAACAATTCCTACCTCGTTTTCCGCACATAACTGCGCAATTCTTCTGCAATTATCTATACTTTTCTTGCGTACATGAAATGAGTGATTATTAATTTCCATAAGCTTATGATGTTTTTTTGCAAGCTTTATAATTTTTTCATAATCATACGCATACTGTGGTGAACCGCTGTGGCATATAATATCCACATACGGATTTGTCACAACTGCCTCATATGCACTTGTGTGGTCCTTTGCACCTTTATCTCTGTATGCAGGGCCATGAATACTTGCATTAACTACATCAAGCTTCGCAAGAACGTCCTCTTCCATATCAATATTTCCGCTAAGGTCAAGAATATTAGCCTCAACACCGTAGAGGATTTTTACACCGCAGATTTCACGAGGAATATTTTTGAGGTTATGAAAATGCCACATATGCGGTGCATCGGGAAGCTCAGGTGCATGGTCTGTTATTGCAATAGCTTCAAGACCTTTTTTTGCGGCATGTGCCGCAAGCTCTGCAACAGTACTGTATGCATGAGTTGACGCTAAAGTATGTGTATGTGTGTCAAGTTTGATTTCCATTTTATTTTTCCTTATTCCTTAATTAACCCTTAAGCTGTTCTTCCATATGCCGCATCAGGCGGTTATTTAGCTCTACAGCCGCATTGTAGCCCATGCGCTTTTGTCTGTTGTTCATTGCCGCAACCTCAACAATAACGGCAAGGTTTCTGCCAAGCTTTACGGGAATGGTAAGCGACGGCACGTTAATTCCCATTACATTCGTGTATTCATCCATCATACCGAGTCGGTCATAGTTTCTGCCCTCAACCCACGGTTCAAGATGAATAATCATGTCAATGCTTTCTGTGTCCTTAACCGCACCAATACCGAATATTTCCTTTACATCAATTATACCTATGCCACGAAGCTCAACAAAATGACGGATAATATCCGGCGAAGTGCCGACAAGCGTTTTATCCGATACACGCTTGATTTCAACTGCGTCATCGGCAACCAGTCTGTGACCTCGCTTTACAAGCTCAATCGCTGTCTCACTCTTTCCGACTCCGCTCTCTCCGAGTATCAGAATACCTTCGCCGTAAACCTCAACAAGAACGCCGTGACGTGTTTTTCTCGGTGCAATCTGCACGTTTAAGTAGCGTATAAGCGCACTCATAAACTCCGAGGTTGCAAGTTCTGTACGAAGTACTGTTCTGTCGTATTTTTCAGCAAGCTCAAGAATTTCGGGGAATATCTGTAATCCTCTTGTTATAACGAGAACAGGAAATTCATGACGGAAATAATTTTCCATACGTTTTTCTCTTTCCTCCGCAGTGAAATTCTCAAGATACGTAAATTCCACCTTTCCCATTATCTGAATACGCTGAGGGTCGAAATAATCGAAAAAACCGACCATCTGTAAACCGGGACGGTTAATATCCGAACTGCTTATCATAACAGAATCCATGTTACTGCTTTCGTATATTTTTTCCAGTTCAAATTCATCTATTATATTTGTAATAGGTATTGTAAATTCGCTGTCGTGCATACTAATCTCCATTCTGCCGCTATGGCAAATTAATAATATGAACAGTTAAATGTTTTGTTGCCCATATCAGTTATTGTTTACTCCAAATGGGTATAACCTATTATATTATATAATATTTTTGTTTGTTTTTCAATACAAATATGCAACTTTGTTTGTTTTTTCGTATAAATTGTAATTTATAGGGATGATTAATATTATGATATTGTAGGGGCGGATGCCTACATC
>JAXJRQ010000147.1:0-2111 GCA_036310525.1 Clostridia bacterium | reverse complement strand
GGTTATTTCCGCCGAGGCACAAAGGCAGAACAAAACCGCTAAAATTCATATCAAAATTGACACGGGGATGTCAAGAATCGGCTTTTTGACCGACAGCAAAAGCATCGAGGATATCTTGTCGGTTGCAAAGCTTCCGAACCTTGAAATTGAAGGTATATTTACTCATTTTGCCTGCTCGGACTGCGAAGATGAGGCAATGACTTTAAATCAGTATGACAAGTTTATGAAAGTTATTTCCGAGCTTGAAAACCACGGGCTTTCAATCCCGATCAAGCACTGCTGTAACAGTGCCGCTATTATAAGATTTCCGCACCTTCATCTTGATATGGTGCGTGCGGGAATTATCCTTTATGGTATGTATCCATCGGATATTGATTACGAAATTGATTTGAAACCTTTGATGCAATTAAAAACCACGGTTATTAACATAAAAAACCTGAATGCCGGCGAGACGATAAGCTACGGCGCAACCTACACTGTCACAAAGCCTACAAGGGTTGCAACCATCGCTGTAGGATATGCTGACGGCTATTCAAGGCTGCTCTCAGGCAAGGGCAGAGTTCTGGTGAACGGACAGTTTGCAAATATTTTAGGAAGAATTTGTATGGACCAATGTATGATTGACGTAACAAATGTTAATAATATCAACATAGGTGATGAAGTAATTTTGTTCGGCGCCGACGAAAACGCAGAATTGCCTATAGAAGAACTGGCCGCAAACATCGGCACTATAAACTATGAACTTCCTTGTGTTATCAACAACCGTGTACCCAGATGCTACGTTAAAAACAACAAGCGCATCAAGATACACAACAACCTCTCTGTTGTAAAATCCCTTTAATTGACATTGACTTTGACTACATAAAGGGTATATAATAGACATAGGTAAAAGTTTAATCTTTTGCAGTGTTCTGGTTGGGAGGTATGGTTGTTGTGGCAGAATGTAAGAGGATTATGGTTACTGTGCCTGACTCTTTGTTGAATGATGTTGACTGCCTTGCAAAATGCGACGGCATAAGCCGTAACGAAATGATACGCGAGGCTGTAAGTGAATATATTACAGGGAGAAAAAATAGAAATCTCCGTGAGCAGTTGAAAAACGGCTATGAAGAAATGGCGGCTATCAATATTGAATGGGCTGAAAATTGCCTTGAGGCTGACAATGAATGTCAGCTTGGTTATGAGGAAAAACTTTCGGAGTGTGAATAATGTGATAGTTAAAAGGGGAGATTTGTTTTACGCCGATTTAAGTCCTGTTGTAGGATCGGAGCAGGGTGGCATTCGTCCTGTTCTGGTTGTACAGAACGACGTCGGAAATAAATACAGTCCCACTGTTATCGCTGCTGCGGTTACTTCGCAGATTAACAAAGCGAAGATGCCTACGCATATCGAAATCAGTGCGGAGACATACGGTCTTGTAAAGGATTCCGTCATTTTGATGGAACAAATCAGGACCATTGACAAAAAACGTTTGAAAGAAAAAATAGGGCATGCTGATGAAGAGCTTATGCAAAGGGTCAATAAAGCTTTGTCCGTGAGCTTTGCTCTTGAAAGTTGAAAGGTGTGTTTTACTTATGAAAAAAGCAGGAATTAAGAAATTGGTTATTTCAATGTTTGTTATTGCCGCGGGACTTGCTACTGCAGGTGCGGTTACAATGTTTGCCGACCCCGGCGACAGCAGTGACCCGATTATAACCTTAAGCTACATTGAAAATATCCTGAAAGGCGAAATGTCATTCAAGGTTGTTAATATGGAAAAAGGTCAAAAGCTTGTTTGTGAGCAGGGTACCGAGCTTATACTCCGTATGGGTAAGGCTACAGTAAACGCCACAGAAAAGGGCGGTCTTGCTGACGTAACTGCCGGATACGACCTGGCTGACGGCGAGGAAATGCCCGCAAACCATCACCTTATCGTTCCTGTTGCTGACGGCAGAGGCATAACAGCAAACAACACTGTTATTGTTATGGTAAAAGGCGACTATACACTTGAATAATAAGTTAAATGAGCTGTAGTAAAACTACAGCTCATTTTTTATTTTAGCAAGAAATCCTCAAGCTCTTTAACTGTTTTTACAATATATGTTGCTTTTTTTAACTCTTCAGCATCTCCC
>JAXJRQ010000146.1:0-4798 GCA_036310525.1 Clostridia bacterium | reverse complement strand
TAAAGATTGATAATGTAAAAAATTCAGTGTATAACGATATTATGTTATACACTGAATTTCAATAGAAAGGGAAATTATGCTTACAGAATATATTAAAAGCAGCTGGGACGGTTGTGTAAGAGAAAATAAAGAAGATGACGGAACTCTTATTGGACTTCCGTATCCGTATATTGTCCCTACTCCGGCAGGCAGATGGAAGGAAATGTATTACTGGGATACATTTTTTACCTGTAAAGGTCTGATGTTGACGGGCAGAAATGAATTGGTGAAAAACTGCACAGATAATATGCTTTATCTGGTTGAGAAATTCGGATTTATGCCAAACGGAAACAGAACGTATTATCTGAGTCAGTCACAACCGCCGTTTTTGTCAATGATGGTAATGGATGTATACAAATTATATAATGATAAAAAATGGCTTAAAAAAGCATATGAAACGTTGAAAAAAGAATATACCTTCTGGATGACAAAAAGAATTACTCCTACAGGACTTAACAGGTTCGGAGTAAATCCCGAAAGCATAAAAGATGCAGATAAGCATTATGAAAGCATATGCAGACGTATCAATTATCAGGTACCTTCGGACAATCATATGGAGTTTGCGGAAAATTTCCTTGCAGACTGTGAAAGCGGTTGGGACTTTAATCCGAGAACTGAAATGAAGCAAAAACAGTTCGCATATGTTGACTTGAACAGTAATCTCTATATATATGAAAAGAATTTTGCTTATTATGCAGAGGTACTTGAAAACGGAGAAGCAGAAAAATGGAATCTTGAAGCGGAAAAACGTAAAAGCCTGATTAATAAATATCTATGGAATAAGGATTCCTTTATGGATTATAATTTTGTAGAAAAACGTGCTGGAAAAGTATTTTCAGCAGCTTCATTTTATCCCTTGTGGGCAGGAATAGCAGATAAAGAACAAGCCAAAGCAACAGTAAAGAAGCTCAATACGATTGAATTTGAGTTTGGAATATCGGCATGCTGTGAAAATGATTCTCCTGCGATGTTTCAGTGGGACTATCCGATAGGTTGGGCACCGCTTCACTATATAGTAATATGTGGACTTGACAACTACGGATACAAGTCAGAGGCAGAACGTATTTGCCGAAAGTACACAGGCGTAATAGAAAAGCTGTATGAGGAAACAGGAACTATGTGGGAAAAATATGATGTACGCAGTGGAAGCAAGGATGTAAAAATAGATTATGGAAGCGAGGTTATGATTGGTTGGACAGCAGGTGTTTATCTGTATGCAAAGGATTACATAAAAAACGCAGAAGGAAGATTGAAATGAATAAATATTTTATCGGTATAGATTCGGATGGAACAGCGTTTGATTCTATGACAATAAAGCATACAAAAGCTTTTATTCCTGTATTTATTGAGATTTGGGGATATGAAGAGTACAGTGATAAAATAAAAGAAATATGTGAGCATATAAATCTTTACTCAAAAACAAGAGGCATAGACCGTTTTTCAGGATTAGAAATAACCTTTCGTGAGATTGAAAAATGCGGCATAAAGGTTCCTGATTATTCGGGATTGAGCGGATTTTTAAAATCGGGAAAACTCTCAAATGAAAGTCTTCGTAAATATTTGAAAACTAATGATGATGAGTTTTTGAAAAATGTACTCATATGGAGTGAAAAGGCAGATGAACTGTTTAAAAAAGAAGTAAAAGCACTACAGCCGTTTAAGAGTGTCAAGAAGGTGCTTATCAAGTCGCAGGGAATTGCAGATACAGCCGTTATATCCTCAGCCTCCGAAAGCAGTCTTAGAGAGGATTGGCAAAAGGACAATCTGACTGAATACGTAACAGCAATATACGGTCAGGAGTTCGGAAACAAAAAAGCTCAGCTTGAAAATGCAATGAAGAAAGGCTATGAAAAAGCCCTGATGATTGGCGACGCACTGGGTGATTTAGAGGCGGCAAAATCAGTCGGAGCATTGTTCTATCCGATAATTCCCGGCAGTGAGGACGCATCGTGGGAGCTATTATGTGATAAATATCTCGATATGTTCTTTAAAAATGAATTTAATGAAAAAGTACAGCAAAAGCTTATATTTGAATTACTCGACATAATAGGAGAATGATAATGGATATACAGAAACTTATAAATGAAATGACGCTTGAGGAAAAGGTTGGTCAAATGTGTGTGCCTATCCTTCAGACAAGCGAGGTCGAAGACGATATTAAAAAATGTATAACCCAATATGGAGTAGGAATGCTTCGTTTTTGTCCTAATGCAGAATTTGACGGTCATAGTGAGGTGGTTGGCGAACCCAATAAATACCGTACAGCATCGGAAATGGCTCAGTTTTTAAATTCAGTCCAGAAAATGGCGAAGATACCGATGTTTATTGCTGTTGACCAGGAGGGAAGTATCAGAAACGATGTAAACCGTGCAGGTGCGTTTGCATACAGCGGACATATGTCGTTTGGTGCGGCAGATGATACAGAGCTTACATATAAAATAGCTAAAGCAACGGGTGAAGAGTTCAAGGCGATGGGTATAAATCTTGTGCAGGCACCAATTGTGGATGTTTTGACATATTCAGGCAGAAAAACAATGAAATCCGCAAGCTTTGGCGAGAATGTTGATAAAGTATGCGCTCATTCACTTGCAATGATGAAAGGCTTTAAGGATGCAGGAATTGCGGCAATGGCAAAGCATTTTCCAGGCTATGGCTCAGTTGCCACGGATGCTCATAAGGGACTGGCAGAAATAACTAAGAGCTTTGAAGCGCTTGACAATGAGGATATAAAACCGATGAAGGTTTTGTTTGAAAACGGGGTAAACGGCGTTATGACAGGACACGTTCTGACGCATTGTGTGGATGAAGAATATCCTGCTACTATGTCGGAGAAGATGATAAACGGATATTTAAGAAAAACTCTCGGCTTTGACGGAATTGTAGAAACAGACGCAATGCGAATGCCTGCAATTCAGGACAGATACGGCACTGCCGAAGCAAGCATAAAGGCGGTAAATGCGGGTTGTGATTTAGTGCTTTTGAGAGGAAGTATCGACCATTTTGAAGAAGGATATTTCGGAATACTTGAAGCGGCTAAGGACGGAAGAATAAGCATCGAAGCTATTAATAAATCGGTTGAGAGAATATTAAAGCAAAAGAATGAAATCGGACTTTTAGATAATGCGTATGTAAAGGCACAGGAAGCAGACAAAATTGTTGGCTGTGCAGAGCATAAGGCACTTGCAAAAGAACTTGCACAAAAATCGGTAAGCCTTTTAAGAGGAGAGGATTTACCGCTTGAGGCAGATAAAAAAATACTGACAATTTGCGTTGAACCTCAAAAAATGGCGGCAGCAATGGATGAAATTCAGTGTGTGGATATGCTGTATGAGGCGGTTAAGGAAAGTTATGCAAATACGGCTTGCATTGTTGTAAAAATGCAGACAGAAGAAAAGGAAATTGAAGTAGTAAAAGCAAAAATACAGGACTATGACGTAATAATTATAGGAACGTGCAATGCGATTTTGTATGAGGGGCAGCAAAAATTGATTAAAGAAATACTTAAATCAGACAAAACAGTAATTGCAGTTGCAATGGATTCGCCGTATGATATAGAGGTTATGCCGCAGATAAAGAATTATATCTGCACATACGGAGTCGCCGCACAAAGTGCATATGCGGCAGTTGATGTAATAGCAAAGAGAAACCCGGGTACAGCAAAGCCTCCAGTTACGATTTAAAATGAGATAATAGAAAAACTGTATGCTAAAGCAAGTGCAAAGGATAATGTAAGGCTTGTAATAGGCGATGAAGGTCATCGTTTTTATGCTGATAGAGCATACAGTGCATTAAAAGAGCTTCAAAAAATATAAAAATATATCTGAATGTAGAAAAGGTGTGTTCATATGGAAAATATAGTAAAAATCCTTTTTGGCGAATATAGTGCAAAAATAAACATTACAAGAGGTGCAAACTGCATCAGCTTGAAGAACAGCAAATATAATGCTTCTGTTTTGAGAGAGCCTGATTATTCAAAACCTCTTGATAATCCGTATCTTTATGGTATGCCGATTTTATTTCCGGTTAATCGGATTGAAGGCGGAGAATTTGTATTTGAGAACAGAAAATACAGATTTCCGATAAATGAAGCAAAAATAGGCTGTCATTTGCATGGAGAATTGCATGCTCTGCCGTTTATTATTAAGGAACAAAATGAAAATTCTGTAAGGTGTGTGTATACGAGTAACGGTGATTATATGGGGTTTCCACACGCTTTTAAGGTAGATATATGCTATACGCTTGATAACAGGGGTTTTGTGCAGGAAACGGAAATATTTAATTTATCAGATGAAAATATGCCGTTGTTTCTGAGATTTCATACAACCTTCAATATCCCTTTTGTTAAGGATTCCGTTTCAGAGAACGTATGTGTTTTTGCTGAGGTCGGTGATGAAATTGAACGGAATATGTCACTGTATCTTCCGACAGGGAAAATTCTACCCTCCGATACAATTTCAAAGCAGTTTAATAGTGGAGAATTTGCACCGCTTGAAAAAAGTATAAGTCGTCATTACCGTGCCCAAAAGAGCGGTGCAATAGAGTTATATGATAAAGTAAAAAAGCTCAGAGTAATTTATGAGAATGATGAAAAATTCAAATGGCGCTTATTTTATAACGGAAACGCAGATGAGTTTATTTGTCTTGAACCTCAGACCTGTATGGCGAATTGTCAAAATTCACCTTTTGACAGGGACTATGCGGGATTTGATTATATTAAGCCGTATTCTTCAAAAAAATATACTTCAAGAATATATATTAC
>JAXJRQ010000145.1:0-3499 GCA_036310525.1 Clostridia bacterium | reverse complement strand
GGGACGATGCCCACATCGTCCCGTTGTATATTCACGGGCGGATGTGGGCATCCGCCCCTACAATATCATAATATTCATCTCACCGATAAATTACAATTTGCATAAACCTACTGCACGGCTGAGGGAAATTTTCGCAGGTTGCTGCTTTGCAGCAAGGGAGCTGTACGAGTGTACTGCCCCGAGTGAAAAGTAGTAAGATGCAAAAATTTAACCAGCCGGCAAATTATAATTTTCTTTTATACTGCAATAATATCACTGCGCCGAGGATACACACAATGCCTGCTAAAATCCTTACCGACATATCCTCGCCGAGCACCGTCACACCTGCAACTGCGGCGGTAACAGGCTCAATGCACGCAATAACAGCCGCTTTTCCTGCCTGTGTTTTTGACAGTCCGTATGTATACAAAAGATACGGAACAAGTCCCGACAGCAATGCGAAAAATACAAGAGTAACAATATTTTCAGATGTGATAAGTTCTGTCATGGCACCGAAATCCGCAAGCGGAACGGCGGCAAGTGAAGCGAACAGAAAAGTGTACACAGTAACAGTCAGCGAGGAATATTTCGCAAGCGCAAATTTCCCGAAAATACTGTACAATGCATAGCAAAATCCCGAAATAAGTCCTGCAGTAAGTCCTTTTATGCTAAGCGCTGTGTCTGTTCCGAGTCCAGTTATAAGCACGCAGCCTATAAATGCACAAATTACAGCTATGCATTTTTTAAGCGTAAGCTTTTCTTTAAAAAACATCGCCGACATAATCGTTACAAAAATCGGCGAGGTATACAGCAGCACCGCCGCTACGGGCATGGACGTGAGCCGTATTGCGGCAAAATACGCAAAGTTATACGCCGCAAAGCTTATAATTCCCGTACCGATAAAATAATGTATATCACGTAGCTTTATGTAAAGCTTTTTTGGGTCCTTGATTGCCATAAATACAAACAATACAGTGGCAGTGAAAAAGCTTCTTACAGCTAAAAGCTGTGCCGATGAAAATTCTTCAAGTACATTTAAAAACAGACCGATAAATCCCCAGAGTATTGCACCTAATGTTATGCAAAGTGCAGGGATAACGTTATTTCTCATTAATATTACTCCTTTTCGTTTGCGTCAAGTATGGCTTTGATGCCTGTGAGCTTTTCGTTAAGTCCCGTAAAACGCTGTTCATAGGAATTATTTTTCGTCATCGCATAAACCGTTTTTTCACTTCCCACAAGCACCACTCTGTCCTTTGCACGTGTCACTGCCGTATAGAACAGATTACGGCTCATAAGCATCTGTGCAAAGTTACAAACAGGCATAATAACCGTCGGAAATTCACTTCCCTGACTTTTGTGTACTGTTATTGCGTATGCCAGATCAAGCTCGTCAAGATTATTAAACGGATACTCAACAATACGGTCATCATCAAAAGTGACCGTCAGGCATTTATCGGCGGTGTTTATGCTTGTGATAATCCCCATATCTCCGTTAAAAACGCCCATTCCCGATTCATGACCCACACGCTTATATTCAATATCATAGTTGTTCTTTGTCTGCATAACCTTATCGCCCTCACGGAATATAGTGTTTCCGTATGCGTGCTCGTGCTTGGTATAGTGGGGCGGATTGATATGCAGTTGAAGCAATTTATTGAGGTTAATCGTGCCGGCAACGCCCTTTTTGGTCGGTGAAAGCACCTGAATGTCCGAAACGGGATTTATGTCATAGCTTTTGGGCAGACGGGTTTTATACAAGTCTATTATTGTGTATGCCGCCTGTTCGGGCATAGTACGGCTGAGGAAAAAGAAATCCTTATCCTTTATATTGAGGTCGGGAAGCTCGCCTTTATTTATGCGGTGTGCGTTTACGATTATTGCGCTTTCCTCGGCTTGTCTGAAAATCTTGTCAAGACGTATAACGGGCACTGCAGAGCTGTCTATTATATCACGAAGCACGTTACCCGGTCCGACTGACGGAAGCTGATCGCTGTCGCCCGACAAAATCACCTTTGCGCCACGCTTAATTGCCTTTAAAAACGAAGCCATAAGGTTTATGTCAATCATGCTGACCTCGTCAAGAATTACAACGTCCGCCGGCAGTGGGTTTTCTTCATTATGCGAAAACATATGCTCGCCGCTTCCGTTTAAATGCGTGCATAAAAGTCTGTGTATGGTTTTTGCCTCAAGTCCCGTAACCTGACTCATTCTCTTTGCGGCACGTCCTGTAGGTGCGGCAAGTGCGATTGAGAGCTTTAGCGACTCAAATATTTCAATTATCGTGTTTATGGTTGTGGTTTTACCCGTACCCGGACCGCCCGTAAGCACCATACAGCCTGACGAAACCGCCGTTATAACTGCATTTCTCTGCTCACCGGCAAGTCGGATGGAATGTATTTCTTCAAGCTCGTCAATTGCTTTTTCACATTCTTCATTGCTCATCGTAAATTTCTGCTCCTGAACCGACAATGAGGCAAGGCGTCGGGCAATGTAGTATTCCGATTCATAGAACGTGTACAGGAAATACACATCGGTGTTGTCAATTCTGTCACAGAACAGCTCACGCTTTGACAACAGCTCCGCTACTGCCGCTTCCACTTCGTCCTCTTCCACCTGTAATGTGTAGGCGCAGTGCTCCGTGAGCACCGTTTTCGGGAGATAAGTGTGTCCGCTTGTATATGCCGCATTTTGCAGAATATATTTTATTCCCGTACAAATTCTCAGCATGCTGTTTTTGGGGAGTCCCATATTAAACGCTATCGTGTCCGAGGTCTTAAAAGAAAACCCGTCGATTTTATCCGCAAGGATATACGGGTTGTTTTTTATACATTCAACCGCATTTGTACCTAAAATGTTATGAACCTTAACCGCCATGTTTGCACTGACGTTATATTGCTGTAAAAACATCACTATGCTTTGCATTGACTGCAGTTCGCTGTATGCATCGCCGATTTTTCGTGCTTTGTCCTTTGATATGCCCTTTATTTCGGCAATTTTTTCGGGTTCTGTAAGGAGAATTTGCAAAATGTCCGTGCCGAATCTGTCAACAAGCTTTTTTGCGGTCGCTTCACGTATTCCGGGAATAATTCCCGACGAAAGGTATTTGAGTATTGATTCTTCGTCGGTGGGAAGTACGGTTTCATAGTAATCTACACGAAACTGCTCGCCGTAATCGGGATGCGTTGTCCATATTCCCGACAGTGATACACTTTCACCTTCGGAAATGTATGGCATGTATCCCGTTGCGGTAAACAGCCCTTCTTCGCTGCTGTTTACGTCGCAGACTGTGTAGCCGTTGTCGGGGTTAGAAAATATGATTTCTTCTATTACTCCGCATACTGTTATGGTTTCCATGCGTTTTCTCCTTTCTGTAGTTTGTAAATTGTAGTTTAACGGGATGATGAATATTATGATATTGTAGGGGCGGATGCCTACATCCGCCCGTGAATATACAACGGGACGATGTGGGCATCGTCCCCTACGGCGGTAAATTGTATACAGTTGCAAACAATTATAT
>JAXJRQ010000144.1:0-14874 GCA_036310525.1 Clostridia bacterium | reverse complement strand
GTAAATGCACTGTTATTACCGCCGCCATGCTCTGCCTGAACCATAAGAAGAATATCGAGCATTTCCGCTTCTTCACGTGTATATTTATTATCCGGACGAAGCATATACAGAAAGTTTTCCGCAGTTGAAAGCTCCTTTTGCGGTGCATGCAGATACAGACTGTTGCCGTCATGATAATGGCTTTTTGCCTGATACCCGTACGCCGCCATAACCGGCATACGTGCAATCAGCTCAATTGACTGACGCATCAAATTACTTGCAGAAACCTCATCCGGATTATTGTCGTATGAATAAGATGCAAGAACGGAACGTGCCATTTTATTCATGATATTGGTCGAAGGTGCTTTTAAAATCATATCCTCCGCAAAGCCTTCGGGAAGCTTACGAAGATGACCAATAAGCTTTATAAACGATTCAAGCTCTGTCTTATCGGGTAAATGTCCGAACAAAAGCAGATATGTCACTTCTTCAAAGCCAAATCTTCCCTCTTCCTCGCAATTTCTCACAAGGTCTTCAAGGTCATAGCCTCTGTATCTTAACTGACCCTCAATAGGCAGCTTTTCATTATCGTCTATATAGTAGCCGACAACCTGACCTACAGATGTAAGTCCTGCCATAACACCTGTACCATCTTCATTTCTAAGTCCACGCTTAACGCCGTACTTTTTAAATATCTCTTTATCGAAAGGACTGTACAATTCCTCGGCAACCGCCTGGAATTTTCTCTCTAATCTTATGCGTTCTTCTGACAAAGTTCATTCACATCCTTTTATGTTTTTTCTGTCTTAAATAAGGCTCATTTGTGAATCGTCCTTTTTCAAAAACGATCCTGCCGCAGGAATATTTTTAGTCTTATACGGCTTCAAATCCTCAATCTGACATTCCTCCACACTCATAAGAAGTGCCATTTTGGAGCCTTTTTTGCGTAATGTCATTACCTGTACACCCTGAGTATTTTTAGTTGTTTTCAGAGGTATTTTTTCGGTATTAAGGCAAAGAACCTTATTATTATCCGACATTACCACAACCTCGATGTCTTCGGTTATAAATCTTATATCGCATACCGGTGCCTTATCCGAATATGCACCAATAAGTTTTTTACGGTTTGTTTTTGTTTCGTATCTGTTAAGTTCAACCTTAGCCATTTTACCGTTTTCAAATGAGAACAGCATCATACCCGAATAATCGGTTGTTACAACAGTATACAATATTTTTTCATTTTCTTCAAGTCCCAAAATTCCGGGCAGATATTCACCCATGGCACTTACCTTGGAATCAGGCATATCATAGGTCTTCATCTTATACACATTCTGCATATTTGAGAAGAACAGCAATTCCGACTTATTCGCAGTTTCTATTGTCTGCAGAATTTCGTCATCCTCCTTAAGCTTATGCTCTGAGGTTGTCGAACGAAGTGATATTGCACTGACCTTTTTGAAGTAATTCTCACGTGTGAAGAATATAGTTACAGGATAATCCTCAATATGCTCTTCTTCCTTATATTCCACAAGCTCTTCGCCGCTTATAAGCTCAGTTTTTCTGTCCTGACCGTACTTTTTGATAATCTGAGTAAGCTGCGAAGCAATAAGCTTTTTAACTGCCTTGTCACTTCCGAGAAGTGCATTGAGTTCATCAAGCTCTTCCATAAGCTTTTCTATATCAGAAATACGATTTAAGATATATTCACGGTTCAATGAACGAAGCTTTATATCAGCCACGTATTCAGCCTGAACCTTATCAATGCCAAAGCCATCCATAAGATTAGGAACAACGTCCTCGTCACGTTCGGTATGACGTACAATTGAAACAGCCTTGTCTATATCAAGAAGTATTTTCTTAAGACCTGTTAAAAGATGAAGTCTTTCGCTCTTTTTCTCAATATCATAACGCACACCGTTCTTGATACAATCCATTCTGAACAATATCCACTGATTAAGAATTTCCTTTATACCCATAACGATAGGTCTGTTCTTTATGAGTACATTGAAGTTACAAGGAAAGCTATCCTCAAGCGGAGTTAACTTATAAAGCTTAAGCATTAGTTCGTCAGGATTTACACCCTTCTTCAAATCAAGCGTAAGCTTAAAGCCCTGAAGACCAGTTTCGTCACGTGCGTCAGAAATTTCACGCAGCTTATTTGCTTTAATAAGCTCCATAATTTTCCCGATAATGGCTTCCGAAGTTGTTGTATACGGAATTTCGGTTATTTCAATACATTTATTTTCCTTATCATAAATATATTTCGCTCTTAATTTAAAGCTGCCACGTCCCGTTTCATAAATCGCACGCATTTCATCCTTTGAATAAATAATCGACGCACCCATCGAAAAATCAGGTGCAGGCATTATTTCAAGGATTTCATCCGTTTCGATTTTTTCATTTTTCATGCATGCGATAGTTGCTTCACAAACCTCTTTTAAGTTAAATGAGCATATATTACTTGCCATACCTACAGCAATACCCTGATTAGGGTTTACGAGGATATTGGGAAATGCAACCGGTAAAAGTGTAGGCTCCTGCATTTCACCGTCATAGTTATCAACGAATTTTACCGTATTTTTATTAATATCAGTAAACAATTCCGCACAAATCGGTTCAAGACGTACTTCCGTATAACGTGAAGCAGCGTATGCCATATCACGTGAATACTGTTTACCGAAGTTACCCTGTGATTCCACAAGCGGATGAAGCAAAGCTTCATTACCTCTTGTAAGTCGTACCATTGTTTCATAAATAGCACTGTCGCCGTGAGGATTAAGCTTCATCGTCTGACCGACAACATTCGCCGATTTTGTAAGCTTCCCGCCAAGCAGCCCCATCTTATACATTGTATAAAGAAGCTTTCTGTGTGCCGGCTTGAGACCGTCAATTTCGGGAATAGCACGTGAAACTATTACGCTCATGGCGTAAGGCATATAGTTTTTTTCAAGTGTTTCGGTAATCGGCTGATCCTCAATAGGAGCTGAAATGATTACCTCTTCTTCTTTCTTTTTCTTTGCCATTTGTTATCCTTTCACAAATTCACATTTCTTAATCACATATCAGGACAAGTCCAGCATTTCCATGTAAAGCTCGCCGTTATTCGCAATATAATCCTTACGGCTTGCAAGGTTATCACCAAGCAGAACATCAAACATCTGTGCTGTACGCTCAATATTTTCAGGCGTAACGCGTATAAGACGTCTCGTTGCAGGATGCATAGTCGTAAGACTCATCATTTCAGGCTGGTTTTCACCAAGACCCTTTGAGCGCTTGATGTCATAATCATCCTTATCCTTTGACAAGCCTTCTTCGTTAAGTTTTGTAATGATTTTGTCCTTTTCACTATCGGTATATGCAAAAAACTTTTCGCCACGGCGCTTTGTTTTTGTTATTGTAATTTCATAAAGCGGAGATTCCGCAATATAAACCATTCCCTCTTCAATAAGAGTAGGCGTCAGTCTGTAGAGCATCGTAAGTACAAGTGTTCTTATCTGATAGCCGTCAACGTCGGCATCTGTACAGATGATAACTTTGTTCCAGCGAAGATTTGACAAATCAAAGCCATCTATCTTATTGTTATGCTTCGACTTAATTTCCACACCGCATCCCAAAACCTTCATTAAGTCAACAATAACATCGCTCTTGAAAATTTTCGGATAATCAGCCTTAAGACAGTTAAGGATTTTACCTCTGATTGGCATAATAGCCTGGAACGACGGGTCACGTGCAAGCTTACACGAACCGAGCGCCGAGTCACCCTCCACTATATACAGCTCACGCTTTGTTACGTCCTTTGTACGGCAATCAACAAATTTTTCTACTCTGTTGGTAACATCCATTGTACCTGTGAGCTTTTTCTTTATATCAATTCTTGCTTTTTCAGCATTCTCACGACTACGCTTATTAACAAGCACCTGATTTGACAGTTTTTCGGCATCGGCTTTATTTTCAATCATGTAAACTTCAAGCTGATGACGCAAAAACTCTGTCATTGCCTCCTGAATAAACTTATTGTTTATAGCCTTTTTAGTCTGATTTTCATAGCTTGTCTGTGTCGAGAATGAATTAATTACAAGCGCAAGACAATCGGCAACATCGTTAAAATTGATTTTTGATTCATTTTTATTGTATTTTCCGTTGTTCTTAAGATACTGGTCTATTGCATAAACAAACGCATTCTTAACCGCTTTATCAGGAGAACCGCCATGCTCAAGCCAGCTTGAGTTATGATAGTATTCGAGTAAGTTTACCTTATTTGAGAAGCAAAATGCCACCTGCATTTTCATCTTGTAGTCGTCCTTATCCTCACGGTCACGTCCCGTTCTTTCACATTCCCAGCTTTCAACCGTTGTGAACGCTTCCTCGCCTACAGCTTCCTTAACATAGTCTGTTATACCGTTTTCATAATAATATTCAAACATTTCCAGACCATTTTCGGTTTCATTATACAGAACGAATTTAAGTCCTGCATTGACCATTGCCTGTTTATTCAAGGTATCTTTATAAAATTCAATGGGGATATTAATATCAGTAAATACCTCCATATCAGGCTTCCATTTTTGTATTGTACCTGTCTGAACACTTCTTGTAGGCTCTTTTTCAAGCTTACCTACAACTTCACCCTTTTCAAATCTTAAGGTGTACTTTGTCTTATCATGTACAACAGTAACATCCATATATTCCGACGAATACTGTGTCGCACACGCACCAAGACCGTTAAGACCAAGACTGTATTCATACATGCCGCCGCTGTTATTGTCATACTTACCGCCTGCATACAACTCGCAGAATACAAGCTCCCAGTTGTAGCGTCCTTCCTTTTCGTTATAATCCAGAGGAATACCGCGGCCATGGTCACGCACTTCGATAGAGTTGTCCATATAGCGTGTAACCTCAATCAGTGAGCCGTAGCCTTCACGAGCTTCGTCTATGGAGTTTGACAATATCTCAAAAAAAGAGTGCTCACACCCTTCCAGACCATCCGAACCGAATATAACGGCAGGACGTTTTCTTACTCTGTCGGCACCCTTTAGCGAAGATATAGAATCATTTCCGTACTCTTGTTTCTTTTTTGGCATAGGTTTTTCCTTTCAATTTTAATCATTATCCATTATATTCTATCACACAAACCTTTGTTTGTCAAATCAACTGCTTTTATCTTTCTGTTAAATCATTATTAAAAAAAGATTAATTTTTATTCGCAAAGGACTTTTTTTTAAAATTACTATTGTTTTAAGTGTTTTAGTATGCTAAAATAGATATGATAGGATTATAATATAATTGTGCGAAAAATGTGAGGAAATTATAATGAATTCAGCATACGTTTATTTACAATTATACAGATTATTTGACGATTGTACTCCGCTTAAGGTAAATTGCGGTGATTTGTGTGGCAGTGCCTGTTGTAAGGGCGACGACTGCGGAATGTATCTGTTCCCCGGTGAAAAAGAGGTTTATAAGCTCTTAAACCCTGACTGGATACATATTGAGCAGTCTGATTTTTACTACAAATGTGAGGGTAAAAAATACAATGTTCCCATTGCATTTTGCAAAGGCAGTTGTAACCGTTACGAGCGTCCTCTTTCATGCAGAATTTTCCCGCTTACGCCTTACATTGATAAATACGGAAAGCTTGATATAATTATTGACCCGAGAGCAAAAATGCTTTGTCCGCTGGCAAAGGCATTTTATATGGAGGATTTTGAGGCTGATTTTGTGAAAAAGGTACGTCGGGCGTTTGTTCTTCTTATGAAAAATAAACACATACGTGCTTTCATGAAAAGCTACAGCGAGTATCTGGATGACTTTTTAAAGTTTTATAAATAAATTTACAAATTAATATCTGGGGGGATTTTGGTGGAAGAAAAAAAGAATGTTGTGCCCGAAGTTACCGATGATGCAACAATCGTCGGAAAAGCCGCAAAAGAAATAACAGATGCGGTGAATGACTATTCGGACGACATGGAAAGTACAAAGAAAATTCCGGAAATTATTTCGGAATATGCGCCGGAAGAGGAAATTATCGAAGAAGATTTTTCCGAAGCGGACGACGGGTATGCGCCCGAGGATGATTCATATGATGATATAGACGATTTTTCCGAAAATGCACAAGTAAAAAAGCCGGACATTACAGGGAACGACAGCGAAGAACCGCTCACTTCACCTGTTGCGGAAATAGACCCGTCACTTGATAAGGCGATTGATATGACAAGAAAAAAAGAACCTTCACGTATATGGAAGAAAATAAGAAAGTGGTTTATTATTGCTGTATCGGTAATAGTCGCCGCAGCAGTTGCTTTATTTGTTATAGCACTGCTTTTGAGACCGTCCGACAAGGTAGCAAAAAACATCTGGATTGGAAACCTCAATGTGAGCGGACTTACCTATGAAGAAACACTTGCATCTGTTCAGGCATCCGACCTGATGAGTGCACATCAGATAAGACTTCGTTGTAACGGCAAAGATTATCTCTTTAACGGTGCCGACATTGCTTCAAGTGCCAATCCTGAAGAAACCGCTAAGCTTGCGTATAATTTCGGTAAATCAGGAAATATTCTTGTGGACGGTATCAATTCAATCAAGGCAATGTTTTCAAAGCAGGTTCTTTTGCCTGCGGCTGATTTAAATACGGAAATGCTTGCAGTAGTGCTTGACAGATTCGGTAAAGACATTTACGGTGAGCTGAAACAGCATTCAATTGAATATGAAGGTACAACCGGTACGGTTATTCCCGGTAAAACAGGTTTTGACGGCGATGTTTCAAAGTCAATTGAAGAGGTACAGAAGGCGCTTAAATCATCTGATTACGAAGTTATTAACGTAACTTTAAAAAGCGCACCTCCGTACGACTTTACAATAGAAAGCTTTGACAACCTCTGCTACAAGGATCCGGTAGATGCATACTATAAAATTGAAAACAATACAGTAGAAGTTGTTCCCGAACAATTCGGAAGATATATCAACAAAGCAGAAGTTGAACCCGTTCTTCCGCTTATAAAAGAAGGCGCTGAGCCGGTAAAAATCCCGGTTTACATTTCTAACCCTTCTGTTACTGCCGAAACCTTAAAGGCAAAGCTTTTTGCTGATACGCTCGGCTCATATTCGACATATTTCGGCGGCGGAAACAGAGGTTCAAATGTCGCAAGAGCCGCAAGTCTTATAAACGGCAAAGTACTGGCTCCGGGCGAAATATTCTCATTCAATGACACTGTAGGAAGACGAACAAGAGCAAACGGCTTCTTAACTGCAAAAGAATATGTAAACGGACAGAGTGTTGACGGTATAGGCGGCGGTACCTGTCAGGTAAGTACAACACTTTACTCTGCAACACTATATGCTGACATGAATATTGTGGAACGTGAATGTCACATGATGACCATTGCATATGCGCCCTTGGGTCAGGATGCTACAGTTGCCGACGGAAGTATTGACTTCAAGTTCAGAAACTCGAGCGATTATCCCGTAAAAATAGTTGCAACAACAAGCGGCGGCAAAATCACCGTATCAATTGTAGGAACATCATGGGAGCCTAAGCGTGAGGTTAAGCTTTCACATTCAACCTCACACTCAAACGGCAATACAATCGTAAGCTCGACAAGATACGTTTATGCAAACGGTGAATTAATCTCAACAGACAGATTGAGCGGAAGCTTCTACAGACCGCACAGCACAGCGGCGACTTCAACACCATCGTCAAGCTCATCAGGAAGCTCTTCTTCATCAGGCAGTTCATCATCAGGAAGCTCTTCTTCATCTCAGAGTTCTGCAACAACAGCTCCATCAACAGGAATAGCATCTTCAGGAACTTCATCGTCAGGCAGTTCATCGTCAGGTGGTTCATCGTCAGGCAGTAGCAGTTCTTCTTCATCCGGTTCATCACAAAGTGCGGCACCAAGTCAGAATATTGAAGAAGAATAACTAAAACTTTACAAAATAAAATACTATTATTAAGGAATTTACTCACAAAGTAAATTCCTTAATTTTTTTCTCTTTTCAGCATTTCACCGACAAAATGCACAAAATAAAAATATTTTTTGATAAACAATACCGAAAATCAATTATAGTACTTCCTTTTATAAAAAAAATATTGTATAATATATTCTGTAGTGTAGTAATGTGGAAGAATAAAAAAAACACATAACAAACAAAAAAATATGTAAAACGGAAGGACGGTTTTTATTATGTTAAACCAAACACAAATTGTAACAGTTGTTGCACTGATTATTTTTGCACTTGCAATGATTCTTATCGGTGTAGCAAGCACAAAAAAGACAAAAACACTTGACGGTTTCCTTTTAGGAAGCAGAAACATCGGTGCATGGGTATCAGCTTTTGCATACGGTACATCTTATTTCTCAGCAGTTGTATTCGTTGGTTACGCAGGTCAGCATGGCTGGAATATCGGTCTCGGTTCTATATGGATCGGTATAGGAAATGCTGTTTTGGGTTGTCTGCTTGCATGGCAGCTTCTTGCAGTGCGTACCAGAACTATGACTCACACTTTGCAATCCAAAACAATGCCTGAATTTTTTGAAAGCAGGTATGACTGTACGGCACTTAAGGTTTTTGCCGCAGTTATCATTTTCGTTTTCCTTGTCCCCTACAGCGCCGCTGTTTATAAAGGACTTGGTTCAATGTTCTCAACAATATTCCCGGGAGTTTCAAATAATATCTGGATGCTCGTAATTGCAGTTCTTACCGCATGCTATCTTGTATTGGGCGGATATGTTGCTACAGCTTACACAGATTTCGTACAGGGTATAATCATGATTGTCGGCGTTATTGCCATGATTATCGCAATCGTAAACACAGATGCAGTCGGCGGTTTTGCAAATATGCTCGATAACCTCAAAGCTATTCCTGACAACGGCGACGGAATAACCGGTGCACAGATTACCAGCTGGTACGGTGGTTCAAGTATTAAATTCCTATGTGTGAATATACTTCTCACCTCATTCGGAACATGGGGACTTCCTCAGATGGTAAACAAATACTACGCTATAAAAAATATTAAATCAATTAAACAGGCAAAATACATATCTACAGCATTCGCCGTTATTATCGGTTGCGGTGCTTACTTTGTAGGCTCACTTTCACGACTGATACTCAACAACAAACTACCCGAAGGCGGCGTTGACTCGGTAATCCCTACCACACTACTTACAGCTTTGGGTGACCCCAACATTGTAACAACAATTATTCTTGCAGTAATACTTATTCTTCTTTTATCTGCTTCAATGTCAACACTTTCATCAATAGTTCTTTCATCATCGTCTGCTATCAGCGTTGACCTTGTTCCCGCAGTAAAGAAAAACTATGACCCCAAAAATCAGATGCTTCTCACAAGAGTTCTTTGTCTGATTTTCGTTGCGCTCTCATACATATTCGCAACCACAAACATAACAATTATCGTTAATATTATGTCTTTCAGCTGGGGTATTGTATCAGGCTGTTTCATCGGCCCGTACGTATGGGGCATCTATTCAAAAAAGACAACAAAAGCAGGCGCTTGGGCAGGTATGGTTTGCGGTTTCCTTACGGTTGTACTCACCACGATCATACTCACATGCATGAATATGGCGGATGCAGGTACAGTAGGTGCAGCATTTAAGCTTGCTGCAAAGAAAGCTCCCGAAATGGGTTGTGCTGCAATGGCTGTTTCACTTGTTGTAGTGCCTGTCGTATCAATGTTTACAAAAAAATTTGACAATAACTTCATTACTAAGGTTTTCACGGTAACTGAAGAAGAATAAATAAAGGAGCGAAAAAATTTATGCCGGTTACGGAACTATTAGAAAGAAACGCACGTGAGTGCGGTAACGAGGTTGCCCTTGTTGAAATTGACCCACAGGTTATGGAACACACAAAAATCACATGGAAGGAATATTCACTTATCGAAACAAATCCCCTTTCAAGCGGAAGAAGCGAAATAACCTGGAAAGAATTTGACGAAAAAGCCAATAAGTTTGCCAATCTGCTTTTGAGCAGAGGTATCAAAAAGGGCGATAAGGTTGCAATTCTTCTTATGAATTGTCTTGAATGGCTGCCAATATACTTTGGTGTATTGAAAGCAGGTGCGGTTGCTGTACCGCTTAACTACAGATATACTGCACAGGAGATAAAATATTGCGTGGAACTGGCAGACTCCGATGTTCTTATATTCGGACCCGAATTTATCGGTCGTGTTGAAGAAATCTGCGACAGAATGCCACGTGTGAAGCAGTTATTCTATGTAGGCTCAAACTGCCCTACATTCGCAGAAAGCTATGACTATCTTGTACAGTTTGCAAGCAATGTATCACCTGATATTCCTATTACTGACGAAGATAACGGTGCTATCTATTTTTCATCAGGAACTACTGGATTCCCCAAAGCAATCCTTCATGCACACAAGAGCCTTACACATGCGGCTACGGTTGAGCAAAAGCATCACAGTACATCGCATGATGACGTATTCCTTTGCATCCCTCCCCTGTATCACACAGGTGCAAAAATGCACTGGATGGGAAGCTTACATTCATGTTCAAAGGCTGTAATTTTAAGAGGTGTGAAGCCTGAATGGATTTTGCAGGCTGTTTCTGAAGAAAAATGCACGCTTGTATGGTTGCTTGTTCCCTGGGCACAGGACATACTTGACGCTGTAGAAAGAGGAGATATTAAGCTTGAGGATTATGAGCTGAGTCAGTGGAGATTAATGCACATCGGTGCACAGCCCGTTCCTCCCTCACTTATCAAGCGTTGGAAACAGTATTTCCCACATCACGAATATGACACAAACTACGGTTTGTCTGAATCAATCGGACCAGGATGTGTACATCTTGGTGTTGAAAATATACATAAAGTGGGCGCAATCGGTGTTGCGGGCTACGGCTGGGAAACAAGAATTATTGACCCTGACGGCAATGATGTTAAGCAGGGCGAAGTTGGTGAGCTTGCAGTAAAAGGCCCCGGAGTAATGCTTTGCTACTATAATGACCCCAAATCTACAGAAGAGGTTTTAAAGGGCGACTGGCTCCTTACGGGCGATATGGCTCAGGAGGATGAGGACGGATTTATTTATCTTGTTGACCGTGCAAAAGACGTAATTATCACGGGCGGCGAAAATATCTATCCCGTACAGATTGAAGACTTCCTCAGAAAGAACGACCATATAAATGACGTTGCAGTAATCGGTCTCCCCGATGCAAGACTCGGCGAAATTTCAGCGGCCATTATCCAGCTTAAAGAAGGTCACAGCTGCAGTGAAGACGAAATTATGGAATTCTGTATGGATTTACCCAGATATAAGCGTCCGAGAAAGATTATTTTTGCAGATGTACCTCGAAATCCAACCGGTAAAATCGAAAAACCGAAACTGAGAAAAATCTACTGTGGCGAAAGCGTTGTAAAAACACAGATTGAAATCTAAAAAAATGTATGCTCTATTTTCACACCCTATATTATGTGCGAAAGTTGTATCGCTACAAACAGAGCATCATTTTGGTGTGTTGCTTCATTTTGAGGCAACACACTTTTTTTACAAAAAACTGCTATTACAAATAATAGGAGTGATGTAAATCACTCCTATTATTCAAATCAGTTCAGTTCTGTAATCTCATTTATAAATCCACATTCTCTGCCTATTATCTCTACCCATTTACGCATAACATCATATGTTGTTTTCTTTGTGAATACATGGTTTGACTGCGTTTCGCCGTTGTATGTCCACTTAATTATCCACAAACTTGCTTCATCGCCTTCCGCAATGCGCTGAATAAGCTCCGCTGAATTTGCACCCTGCTTACAAAGGCCAGATGCAATATTTTTACCATTTCCATCCGCATCATACGCTGTTACGGTATATGATGCAGTTACATCATGCAGTGTATCATTTGCCGCATATAGTGCCATTTCACCGTCAATTTCGGTACGTACGCCCATAAGTGCAAATTCCTGCTGTGACTGGCGAATCCAGTGATACGGAAGCTTCTTATTATACTCATAGTCCATAATCGAATAATTAAACAGCATCGGCCACATATCCACCAACGACCACCAGATTACTCCGGTTTTTGTCCAACGCTGTACACGGCAATACTCAATAACATCCTTGAAAATCTCGGCACATGATATGTTTATCGCCATCATATAGTCACTCCATTCATCAAACGTAAAATCACGTCCGAAATTATGAAGACATAATTCTTTGCCTGCATTTCTCCATGTGGTAAAATATCCGTCATTCTGATGTCCTACAGTAGTCGGAAGCACAGGTGAATCCCACAAGCGCTGTGCACGGGATTTTTCTCGCTCAAATATAGCCTTATTAGCAGTTATAGCATTAACAAGAATAGGTCCCGTTTCGCCTATAAAATAGCTCTTACAATTTCTAAGAGTTTCAAAAAATATCGTACTGTCGGGATAAAGATGCTCTTCCGGTTTATGATGAGTCACTTCTTTTTCTCTCTGTACATAGTTTTCATCCGATACATACGGCGAGCTGTCCACATATGAACGATACGGGTCATTATGTAAAACCGCATCCCGCAAAATCTGTCTTGTAATCTTACTTTGCGACGGACGGATGTTTGAATCATAAACAGTCCATGTCATTGATTCATCATTTTCATTATCTCCGCACCATACAGCAAGCGACGGATGATTTCTGTATTTCTTTATCACCTGAGACGCCTCAGCCTTTATAAGTTCACAATATTCATCATCTGTAGGCGGTATTTCACACGCAAGCATAAAGTCCTGCCATACCATAATACCATGCTCGTCACAATATTCAAAGAATACGCTGTCCTCATATATTCCCCCGCCCCAGATACGAATCATATTACAATTAAGATTCTTTACTTCATCAAGCGCACGCAAGGTTTTTGTCTTCGCATCAGCAGCGGACGCAAGCGGATCAAGAGGCTTCCAGTTTGTTCCCCTAATAAATACCTTTTCACCGTTAATTACAAATACAAATTCACCGCCATCCGAAAGAATATCTGTTGTTCTTTCAAGACTCAATGTGCGTATACCAAATGGTGCTTCATGCACTGCCACTGCTTCATCACCAACGAGCATTTCAAGCTTTACAGTATACATATGCGGTGAACCAAAGCTTACGGGCCACCATAATTTTACGCTATCTCTGGGAACTGTGTATCTGAATGCACCCTGCACAAAAAAGATTTCTCTGTCTTGCTGATAAACAATTGATTCATCATCAAAAAGTGTGAGTCTGATTTTGTGATCGGCAATATATTTTTTATCGGTTTTATATATCCAGTTTGCACCCAGCTCAACTATATCATCTTTAATTGACTTTGTATATAAATACACTTCGTCAAATCTGCACGCAGGCACTTCTTCAATATATACTGAACGTATAATTCCTGACGTAAGAAGTCTCGGAGCATTATCCCATCCCCACTGATGACGTGCTTTTCTGAGATATGATCTTGAATCATAGTAGCTTACATGACCATTTGCACCCACAAACATGTCATGACAATGTTCACGTGCCCACAACTCACTGCTTCTAATTACAATTTTAAGCTGATTATCTTTTTCTTTTAGTTTTTCAGTCACATCCACCGTATATTTCATGTGCATGTTACAACACTCGCAAACATACTCATCATTAAGATAAATGTCTGCAATCGTGTCAATACCTTCAAACACCATTTCAAGCGTATTCCCCTCTTCAAAAGACGGCGCATCAAACACAGTTGTATATGTCCAGTCATCCACCGATTCAAATTTTGCAGTTGCACGCTCACTGTCTGCCGGAAGATAGTCATCAATCAGTCCGAGTGAAACCAGTACCGGCTCAATATTCCCCGGCACAGGTGCTGTTGCAGTGATTTTTTTATTTTCATCCGGTAATGTGAATGATAAATCCCACATCCCGTCAAGCATATATTTTTTATTCATAATTGCAGTCTCCTTTTAATTAGTATAATCATTATACCAAAAAGAATATTCATTTGCAATACCTAAAACAAAAAAAATCAATCTGCAATGTTGCAGATTGATTTTTTTGTTTTATTAATACATTCCACCCATTGAAGGATCCATAGCAGGAGCCGGTGCGGGAGGTTCAGGCTTATCTGCAACAAGACTCTCTGTTGTGAGAACCATTGATGCAACTGATGCCGCATTCTGTAATGCTGAACGTGTAACCTTAACCGGGTCAACAATACCCATTGAAATCATGTTTCCGTACTGTGAAGTGAGTGCATTATAACCCTCGCCTGCAGGACATGACTTAACCTTATCAACAATTACAGCACCCTCAAGACCTGCGTTCTTGGCAATTTGCCATGCCGGCTCTTCAAGAGCTTTAAGTACAATCATTACACCTGTCTTTTCGTCACCTTCTGTTTCGTCAAGAAGCTTTGCAACTTCAGGAATAACATCAAGGTAGCTTGTGCCGCCGCCTGCGATAATACCCTCTTCAACAGCTGCCTTTGTAGCTGCAAGAGCGTCTTCTATTCTGAGCTTCATTTCTTTCATTTCAGTTTCTGTAGCAGCACCAACTCTGATAACTGCAACACCACCTGCAAGCTTTGCAAGTCTTTCCTGAAGCTTTTCCTTATCAAAATCTGATGTACTCTGTTCAAGCTGATTCTTGATAACCTTTACACGGTCGTCAATAGCTTCCTTTGAACCTGCGCCGTCAACTATGATTGTAAGTTCCTTCTGAATCTTAACCTGCTTTGCACGTCCAAGCTGTACAATCTGTGTGTCCTTAAGCTCAAGACCAAGCTCTTCGCTTATAACCTGACCGCCTGTAAGAACAGCTATATCCTGAAGCATTTCCTTACGTCTGTCACCGAAGCCGGGAGCCTTAACGGGAACACATGTGAATGTGCCTCTCAGTTTATTAACGATTAATGTTGATAAAGCTTCGCC
>JAXJRQ010000143.1:0-47637 GCA_036310525.1 Clostridia bacterium | reverse complement strand
ACCTTTGTACGTGTAGCGGCATCAAGATACATATTCTCGGCATATCCTTCATCATGTGCCGTTACTATTGCATGCAGACTCATAGCATAGTTAAGTCCTGCCTTTATATGTCCCGTTCCGTTCGGTGCGGCACGGTCAAAGTCTGATACCTTGATTGTTAAGGGTTTTGCACCGCCCTTGAAATAAGGTCCAACAGGAGTTGTAAACGCTCTGAACTGATATTCCTCAGCCGGTTTAACACCAATAACAGGATTTATACCGAACATGTACGGACGTATGTAGAGCGAAGCTCCCGAACCGTACGGCGGAACATAAGCCGCATTAGCCTTTACTACCTGACAAATTGCGTCAACAAATCTTTCCTTCGGGAATGCAGGCATTTCCATGCGCTTTGCCGAATCAATAAAACGCTCTGCGTTAAGGTCCGGACGGAACACTACAATTTTCCCATCACATGTTGTATATGCTTTAAGACCTTCAAAAATAGTCTGTGCATACTGCAAAACGCCGGCACACTCGCTCATGGTAATCATGCTGTCCTCAGTAAGAGTACCGTCGTCCCATTTTCCGCCGGCAAAATTTGAAACGTATCTTTTATCCGTCTTTATATAACCAAATCCAAGATTTGCCCAATCAATATCTTTCTTTTCCATTTTCAAAACTTCCCTTCATATTGATCATAATTTTGACCTTTCATTTAGAATACCACAATTACACAAATTTTGCAATAGAATTTGAAGATTTTTTCTGTAAATTAATGTCGTTTTATAAAATTTATCACAACAAACATAAACAGCGCTCAACTTAAGCGCTGTTTATGTTTATATTATTTTAAATCCAGTCAAGTTTTCCTGAAAGAAAGGTTACAGACTTATTTGAAACATTAAGAATACCACCGTCTGTACGACCTTTTTTTTCTTCGCCGTTTTCGAGTTCAATCCTACATTCGCATGGTTTTATTGCCGTAACGAACGGAATATGCCCTGCCATAACTGCAAGCTCACCCTCTACACCACGAAGGCTGATTTTAACTGCATCACCGTTGAATAAATCACCGTCAGGTGATGAAACAGTAAGCAAAAAGGTTTTCATTACGACACCTTCTTCCCTTTCTCAACAGCTTCATCAATTGTACCTACAAACAGGAAGGCTGATTCAGGAATATCATCATGCTTTCCTTCAATAATCTCCTTAAAGCCACGGATTGTTTCTGAAAGTGGTACATACGTACCCACAATACCCGTAAACTTCTCCGAAACATGGAACGGCTGTGAAAGGAAACGCTGAATTTTTCTTGCTCTCTGAACAAGGAGCTTATCCTCATCCGAAAGCTCATCCATACCCATAATCGCAATAATATCCATCAATTCCTGATAACGCTGAAGAATACGCTGAACCTCACGTGCAACATTGTAATGCTCTTCACCCAAAATTTCAGGTGATAAAATACGGCTCGTTGATTCAAGCGGATCAACCGCAGGATATATACCCTGAGAAGCTATGTTTCTCGAAAGAACCGTTGTTGCATCAAGGTGAGCAAAGGTTGTTGCGGGAGCAGGGTCTGTCAGGTCATCGGCAGGCACGTATACCGCCTGGATTGACGTGATTGAACCCTTCTTTGTTGATGTAATTCTTTCCTGCAAATCACCCATCTCGGTTGCAAGTGTCGGCTGATAACCAACCGCCGAAGGCATACGTCCAAGAAGCGCCGAAACCTCACTTCCTGCCTGAGTGAAACGGAAAATATTATCAATGAACAAAAGCACATCCTGATTTTCTTCGTCTCTGAAATATTCAGCCATTGTAAGTCCCGAAAGAGCCACTCTCATTCTTGCACCGGGAGGCTCGTTCATCTGTCCGTAAACAAGCGTGGTATTGTTAAGAACGCCCGACTCCTTCATTTCGTTGTACAAGTCGTTTCCTTCACGTGTGCGCTCGCCCACTCCGGTAAACACCGAAAGTCCGCCATGCTGCTTTGCAACGTTATTTATAAGCTCCATTATAAGAACTGTTTTTCCTACACCCGCACCGCCGAACAAGCCGATTTTTCCGCCCTTTGAATAGGGACAGATAAGGTCTATAACCTTGATTCCCGTTTCGAGAATTTCAGTTGAGGTTGACAGCTCGCTGTAACCGGGTGCATTACGGTGGATGTTCCATCTTTCAACATTATCATCAAACGGCTTATTATCAACTGTATCGCCAAGAACATTGAAAATACGTCCTAAAGTTTCACGGCCTACAGGCACACTTATTGTCTTACCCGTATCAACTACAGGTGTTCCTCTTTTAAGTCCGTCAGTAGATGACATTGCGATGCATCGTACAATATTGTCACCAATATGCTGTGCAACCTCTACCGTCAGTTTTTTATCTCCATTCTGCATAGTCAATGCATTATATATCGAAGGCAAAAATCCTTCTTCAAAACACACGTCAACAACAGGTCCCATAACCTGCGAAACGCTGCCTTTAGCTGTATCTGACATCAATCTACGCCTCCTTTATGCGTCGCTGCCTGCGACAATTTCAGTAATTTCCTGTGTAATTGCGCCTTGTCTTGCTCTGTTATACATAAGACCCAGCTCATCAAGCATCTGCTGTGCATTTTTACCTGCTGAATCCATCGCAACACGACGTGCCGCCACTTCGCTTGCAAAGCTTTCCTTAACTGCGGCATACATTATTCCTGCCACATATTCAGGAATAACCTCATTCAAAACAGAAATTTCATCAGGCTCAAAAACTATGCCCACATTTTTTTGTTCTTCGCTCTTTTCAAGCGGAAGCACCCATTCAAGCTGTGCCTCCTGCGACATCATCGAAACATATTTTGTGCATACAATTCCGAGTCTGTCAAATTCACCTTTTGAAAAATCATCGCAAAGTCGGCTTGAAAGTGCTTTTGCATCATCATAGCCAAACTGTTCAACAAGCTGTAATTCACCCGAAAAACGTTCACATGCACGTTTTCCTATCGGAATAATTTCTGCATCGGGATATTCATTCATAAGGCGGAAAACATTCGCATTATATCCGCCTGCAAGACCTCTGTCGCCTGCAATTACAATTATTCGCACTCTGCCGCCATCACGCTTTGCCATGTACGGACTTTTTATGCACTCACTTGAAGCAGTAAGCTGTTTCACTGTTTCACTTACCGCCTCGGCATACTCCCTGCCCTTGGTCATTGAATCAATGGCACGGCGTATTTTTGAGGATGCCACAAGTCCCATTGCTTTTGTGAGGTGCAAAGTGGAATTCACGCTTTTCATGCGTGTTCTGAGATTTTTTATATCAGCACCCATACCGTCACCTCTTAAGCTCCGAAAGTGCTTTCTTTAATTCCTCAATATCATTGTCATCCCATGAGCCTGACTCAATACGGTCAAGGAAGGATGCATATTTGTTTTCAAGAAGCTCATAAAGCTTCTGTTCGTATTCTTTTACCTGTTTTACTTCAATATCATTGAGGTAGCCGTTAATTACAGCATAAACGATAGCCACCTGACATCCTACACGTACAGGTGAGTTTCTGTTCTGCTTCAAAACCTCAACAATTCTTTCACCCAAAGCAAGTCTTGACTTTGTATCTGCGTCAAGGTCACTTCCGAACTGTGCAAACGACTGCAATTCACGGTACTGCGAATACAAAAGCTTTAATTCACCCGATACCTTTTTCATTGCCTTAAGCTGAGCCGAGCCTCCGACACGGCTTACAGAAATACCGGGGTTTATAGCAGGCATAATACCTGCGTGGAAAAGCTCTGTTTCAAGGAATATCTGACCATCGGTAATTGAAATTACGTTGGTCGGAATATACGCCGAAACGTCACCTGCCTGAGTTTCAATAATGGGCAGTGCGGTAATTGAACCGCCGCCATATTCAGGTGCCACACATGCCGCACGCTCAAGAAGACGTGAGTGAAGATAAAATACATCTCCCGGATACGCCTCTCGTCCGGGCGGACGGCGGATAAGCAGTGAAAGTGCACGGTAAGCAACCGCATGCTTTGAAAGGTCATCATAAATTATAAGGACGTCCTTTCCCTGCTCTCTGAAATACTCCGCCATTGCACAGCCTGAATACGGTGCTACATACTGCAGCGGTGCCGACTCAGAAGCTGAAGCGGAAACGATAATTGTATATTCCATCGCACCTGCCGCTATAAGCTCATTTGCAAGCTGTACAACAGAACTGTTTTTCTGTCCGATGGCTACATAAATACATATTACATCGGTATTTTTCTGATTAATAATTGTATCAATGGCGATTTCTGTCTTACCCGTCTGACGGTCGCCTATGATAAGCTCACGCTGACCTCTTCCGATAGGAATCATACTGTCAATCGCCTTAATTCCCGTCTGAAGCGGAACAGAAACACTCTGTCTTTCGATAATTCCCGGTGCTTCGGACTCAATCGGGCGTGTCTGTGATGTTTCGATAGGACCTTTTCCGTCAATCGGCTGTCCCAGCGTATCAACTACACGTCCCAGCAATGCCTCGCCTACAGGTACTGAAAGAACTCTGCCCGTTCTTTTCACAACAGAACCCTCTCGTATCGTATTGTTATCCGAAAGCAATGCTACAGATACAGTTTCACTTTCAAGGTTCTGCGCCATGCCGTAGCTGCCGTCTTCAAATTCAAGAAGCTCACTTGCCATACATTCACGAAGTCCGTGAACACGTGCAATACCGTCACCGACAAGAATAACGGTGCCTGTTTCCTTCATTTCAATACGTGATTTATAATTTTTAATTTGTTCTTTAATTACATTACTTATTTCTTCAGGTCTTGTGCTCATGTGTTAATCACTTCCTTTATTTCCCGCAAACGGTTACGCAAGCTGCCGTCAAGCACCTTGCCGTCTGTCTCAACGATTATGCCGCCAATTAACGATTCATCAATTAAATATTCAATAGTAACAGTGGTTTTGCAGATTTCCTCAAGCTTTGACTTGAGTGCAGTTTTTTCTTCTTCGGTCAGTTCAAGCGCACTTGTAACCTTTGCATTTGAAATCTTTTCCGATGCATCAAGAAGCTTTTCATATTCCTCTGCCGACTCAAAAAAGCCTGATATACGCCCTTTTTCGCACAATAATTGCAGATATGAAACCACATCCTCAGGAATATTGTTTGCAAATGCCTCCTCAATTGCAGACAGGCGTTCACGAAGCGAAATACCCGGAGATGCAAGAAAATCAATATACTCCGGCGTATCCGCAAAAACACCCTTCACTACTGAAATTGCGTCGGCATATTCATGCTTTTTGTCTTTTTCACAGGCAAGCATAAAAAGCGCTGTTCCGTATTCTTTACTTATCTCCGTCATCGCCATCACCTATCTTTTCGATAAAAGAATCAATCAAATTGCGATGATCCTTTGTGTTAATCTCACGTCCGAGCATCTTTTCAGTAAGAGCACCCGACACTTCCACAATTTCACGTTTAATTCCGTCTGCGGCTTTTTTATACTCAAGCTCTGCTTCCGCTTCAGCACGGCGTAAAATACCGTCTGCCTCTTCTTTTGCTTTAGCAACGATTTTTTCACTGCGGTACTTCGCATTTTCGGAAGCTGTTGATAAAATAGAATCCGCCTCAGCTGTGACTCCCTGCAGTTTTTCTTCCCATTCCTTTTTGTCCTTTTGTGCCGCTAAAGCCGCTTCATCAGCAACAGCGTACTTTTCGTCAATTTCACTCTGACGTTTTTCGAGAACCTTTTTTACCGGCTTAAACAAAAACTTCTTTACCAGAATAAAAAGAATCAGAAGATTAGCAAGAGAAATCAATATGTCCCACAGATTGACAGATATGACATCCAATGATTGTATCATCTTATCTTCTCCCTATATTAACCGATTGAATTCATGAGAATTTCAACCAACAGATTAGGTGCAACAAAGATAAGCAAAATAGCAATAACCAATGCATATAAACCTGTTGTTTCGGCAATAGCACAACCCATAAGCATTGTACTTGTAACATCACCCTTGCACTCAGGCTGACGGCCTATAGCCTCACATGCCTTTGCAACAGCGTTACCTTCACCGATACCGGGTCCGATACCTGCTATCATAGCCATACCTGCGCCCAAAGCACAAGCTCCTAAAATAATACCAATTGCGAGTTCTAACATAATTAATTACCTCCTGTTAGTGTTTTTTTAATTTTTTATTAACTCTTTTTAAGTAGTCTTCGAGCGGAAAACCGTCGGAAACATACATCATGGTCAGCATAGCAAAAATATATGCCTGTAAGCATCCGCTGAACAAATCAAAATATACTGACAATATTGCAGGAATACCTATACGCAAAAACGGAAATTCACCCAAAAATCCCGGAAGCCATCCGAGAAGAATGTTTGTAAGTCCCTGTAAACCTGTCGCAACCAGAACTGATATAACCACACCCGACAAAACGTTTCCGTAGTGACGGAAAGCCATTGACACAGGCGTTGCCACCTCACTGATAACATTAAGCGGTGTAAGAAATGCTACGGGCTCGGCAAAGCTCTTCATGTATTTTACCGGACCGCATTTCATTTTGTAGTACGTAATAAGCACAAATACAATTACTGCCCAACCTGCCACAACATTCAAATCTGAAGTCGGTGGATACAACCCGAACAGCGACAAAAGGCTTGAAAATGCTGAAAGTGCAATTATTGAAGCAATAAACGGTGCAAATCCGGCAAAGTATTCACCCATATTTCCTCGTACAAGTCCCTCAACCTTTTCAACTATCCACTCAGCAAGATGCTGACGTTTAAGAATATCACGTGTTTTCAGACCGTGCGTAAGATACAGACACAGACCAAGTATAGAAATCATCACAAGCCATGAATTTATCTGTGACTCAGTAATCAATAAATCCTGCACAGGCATAGGTATGCTCAGATAAATACGGGCACCTGAAATCTGAATACCTTCACTCACAGGTGCAGTCAGCACCTTTAAAACTATACCTGCCAGAACAGGCAAAGCCATCATACAAATATATAAAATATCCACAGCCGCAAAACGGCTGTTTTTCACTTTCATTCTCTAACCACCTCCGTATTAAGTACGACTGTCATCTTTAAACAATGGACGAAACGCCACTGCAATCCGAGGAAAAAATAACACAATAAGAACAATCCACGTATTAAAGCATTTTAAAGCAACACCGATAACGGTCACAACAATAATCATCAGATTTCTGTAAAGCTGTGATACCTTCATTGCTGTTTTTGCTTCTTTTTCTTCCTTATTGACTGCCTTTTGCACTGTAATTCCCATCAGAAAAAAGTTCAGTATTACCAACGCACCGCTAAGAAGATTTCCGAGCAATACGGTGTAATCCCATTTTCCGATAATCAGAAAAACCGCCTCTGCTATCATGCTGAGAAATAAAACCCAGCAGGCTATATATTTTGTTTCCTTTAAAACTGTTTTATCAATTTTATTCATATAACCACCTGCAAATACTATTATTATTCCCTGATTTGAAAAATTATATTTATTATACTATATTTTTCATCATTTGTCCATATAAAATGAAAATTTATACATTTATTTTAAAAAAATTCAGAGTTTATTCAACAAAAAACAAGTCTTGAAAAATCAAGACTTGTTTTTGCTTATTAATCTGCCAATGATGCCGTAACCGGTACCATTCCCGATGTGCTCCACAAAAATGCTTTTAATGTGCAGTTTTCGGGTAATTCAATTATTTCCTCATGCTCACAGCCACCTGATAAAACGCTGAATCCGCCAACACGTGCGGCACGTACAAGGCTCTTTGAAGCTGCATCGTATACAGCAACATAAACATCGCCTGTTGTATCGTATTTTGTGGTGTTCGAGAATTTCACAAGTACGCCTTTATCTGTCTTTTCAACGCTTGCAATTGAAACCTCACCAAGGTCAATTGTACTTCCCGTTTCATACAGATTATCCTGCGAAACGCCGTAATTTACTGAACTTCCCCAGTTGTAATCAAACGAAACAGACTTATCAAGTGCATTCTTCACATTTATCACAATGCTTTCGCCCTGTGCAATCTGTCCTGTGTAAAGCGTATCACCATCAACGGTGATTATTGCATAACCTGTTGATGCATTTCCCGTTGCAGTAATTGTAAATGCGCTGTTCTTTGCGTTGCAGATGTATGCTCCGCTATCTGTAAGCGTTGCATTTTCTGTTGCAATTTCAATTCCGTAAACGCCCGTACTTACTGTGTTGTTCGGTGCAATTATAGTGATACTTGCTCCTTCATCACTTAATGGTAAAGGAGGATTTTCTTCTCTTGCATAGCCATAAACCCACAATTCAATCTGTCCCAGAATATCATCGTAGCTGAAATGACCTTTACCTACCGGTATTTTCAAATACGGACAGTTAAATGCAATAAATTCCTCGTATGTCAGATAATCTGAAAAATCATCATATGTATACAGCCCATATTTTTCGATGTTCTCGTCTATTGATGACTGAATGTATTTCATATTGTCATCAATTTCAAAATAATCATACCAGCCTTTTACAGGGTCAGGAGTTACAGTCAAAATATTATTTGCTATACAATTGTAGTGCTGTACTGTTGCAAGCGAATATACACGATTGTATTCCTCTGAAATCTCATAATCAACAAGCTTTACCTTTTGGTTTATAATTTCGCCATTTTCATTAGTAATTGATTTCACAAAATTATGTCCTATATATTCATTTACATTCTCGTGACTCATAACAACAAATTTTTTCAAATCAGCATCATATGCATCATGTTCATCGGCTATTTCAAGTTCTGTACCGTCTTCAAAAATTAACTTTGTGTTATAAGTCTCTATTTCATTATGATTAATGATTATTGAAAGTGGTGCTTCTACATATTCACCCTTAAAGAAGTCCCATGCTAACAATGTATCTGACATTGTTAAATCTTCAACTTTTTTCTTACTTCCGCCAGCTAGGGTGATAAGTGTTCCTGCTTTGAAACAGCCGCCACCACTTGATGCTTCTTTCAAATTACCGTTTACAAAATCGCTGTAGCTGTACTGAGTTCCGCTCTTGTAATCTGCATAATTAAACAGCCATGATTCCGAGAAATTCAATACTTTACCGTTTTTATCAACAAACTTGTATTCTATAGAAACAGTTCTTGACTTTGTACTGGTACTAACATAGCCATTAGTGCTTGACATCGCAAAGTAAAGTTTATTCGTGCCATTAATATTCACTCCAATAGGCATCGAATATACGGACTTCTGTTCGTTTATTACGCCACCTGTAATAGTCAATGTATAGTCACCATTACTTGGAGAGTGTGTCCATGTCCTTTCTGGTTCGTTCAATTTACTTTTTCCCAGTGATATTTCCGAACCCAGATTAATTGTTTTATATTCTTTTTCCGCTTCACTGTAATATTTGATATTAATTCCGTCAAGCGATGCAGGGATTCCGCAGGTCCAGTCACTATTCTTGCTTTTTACAAGCAGATATGCAGTATCAGGTGTAATTTTCCCGACCAGTTCAGGAGCTACAATGTCTGTTTTGGTCGCAATAAGTTCAAAATAATACGTGTTTTTACTAACCTTATCTTCAATCAGGTTTCCTGATGTATCATACGACAAATTATCCGCAATTTCAATGGTATATCCATGAACACCCGACTCTGTTAGATTTATCGGCTGAGATTTATCCACAGTGTTTCCGTTTGAATCCTTAACCGTATACGCTAACTCTCTGCCGTATTTCAGGAATTTTAAATCATTAAAATCAAAACTATAACTGCCGAGTATATCAAGCGGCGCTGTCAAGCTTGACATACGTCCATGCGAGTCATCATATTTTTCAACATACGTAACATTTTCTGAAGATGGAGTATAGTCTACATCTGCTAAAACGTTACCCTGTGTTCTTATCGCTTCCTGCGGTTCGGTTTTATAGCTATCCGCAGTTCCGTTTGTATTCTTGTATGAATATACATACACACCATTAGCTAAAGTCGGCGAAAGTTTTATTTGTGCCATATCAAATGGTATATCGTCTTTATTTATTCTGTTATCTTTAAGATTATCCGGCTTATTTGACGAAAGAGACGTAGCACTGGAAGGAAGATAGAATATTCCCAAATCCAATGATTTTCTTGTCACACCATCCTCATATGTAATATCATGCAAATAATCAGTTTGTGCCAGTGCCTGACTTACATAGCCTTGTCCTGCACTCGGAACGTAACTTGAATAGCTTTCATTTGCCCATGCATACTGAACAAAATCCCCTTCCAGTCTGATTGGTGAAGCTGAACCATTGTCATCACACTCAACAATAATACTGAGTCCCATAACTACCGTTCCGATGCGATTCACGTTTGCAGAAATCGGTTTCTGAATCAGTGTTGTGTCCTTTAAAAGCAATTCCTTTACTGTAATTATATGAATATTGGCTGTAGCACCACCGTAAATTGTTGAGTTTTCAATTTTAGGAGTACCTGAAGTTGCATAAATAGCCGCACGTCCGCCCGAAATATAGGAATTAACAATTCTACTGTCGCCATCCATTCTTACAGCACTTCTTATATTATAATAATAATCGCTATTTGTAGATGATCGATCATTTCCAGTGTCATCCTTGTTTGAGCTATATAAAATCGAATAAGAAAAATTAGGACATATCACTCTTACATTATCAAGTGTACCGTTATTCAAATGTACAAACGAATATGACATCATATTCTGCGGCAAATCATTTGGCGAAGTCATTGTAAAGCCGTTACCGTAAATTGTATGACCGCCTGAAACAGTAAGCGTACTGAAGGTCACATCATTTAAAAGTACAACATCGTATGAAGTTGCATTTGTCGCCGAAGTCACATTCGTTGCATTAACAACCTCTAAATTAAGCGATAATGCCTTTGCATAATCGTCATCGTCAATTGTCACTTTAACAGAGCCTGTACCTGCAAACTGTATTGTCGAAGCCTTCCAGTCCGAAGTATTCGCACTAAATGCTCCCGAAACATTTGCCTCTGTGTCAATTGCTTCAATTGTAACGTTTACATTACCAATATCCGCACCGTCAACCGCCTTAAACAGCGAACCGAGCTTCACAGTATTTGCATTACCCACACGGTAAAGATACTTGTCTGTGTTTTCAAATACAAGCTCAAATTTATCAACCTCGGGATATTCAAATTCATATTCGTTCACATCAAGCTTTAATGAAAATGCCGTCAATGACTTATTCATATACTCTTTAGACGCATTATCCTGCATTTTAAGAGCCAATGCCAGTGTTGTGCTTCCCGAATAAAAACCGTCACTCACTAAATCTGCAGGCAGCATTTTACCCGTCGAAACAGCATTTCCGTTAATAACCTCTGCAAGAGTGCCTATGCGAGTCATATCCGCTACGGCTGTATTTTCCGTAACCTCACTCTTATAATACACATCAATTACATTTGCAAGAGAATCTACTGCTTCCTCTGAAACAAAACCAAGTACATACGAAAACGCAAGAGAACCTGCATTTTCAATTTTTAAATATCTTACTGTCTCGCTTCCGCTTTCAAAGCCGGAAACCTCAAAAACTGTCCCTGAATCCGCATTTTCCACGTCTTTCCATGAATCCTGCGCACTAATATCGTTTGTCCAGTACATTTTTGCACCCATTGTTCTTTCAGCATAGCCGACAACAACCATATTAAGCAGCATAAATACACACAACACAAAGGATATTACTCTTCTGAATGTTTTTGTAACACTGTTCATATTCCATTCCTTTCCCTAACACTTTATTTTGTACATAAATATACATTATAATTTTACCATATAATATCTGACTTGTCAAAACAATATTATTTCTAAATTTTTCCTTATATTTAGTTTAATTTGCACATAAAAAAACGGATATGCACATCCGTTTTTGCCAAATCATACAAGCTTCATAAGCGTTTCTCCGTCCGCAATGTACTCGTTTGCAATTTTCTTCATTAAGTCCTGTCCGTAGTTGAATTTATCGTAGATTGCAACGGTTTTCATTCCGATTTTTACCGCAGTTTCAATTGCAACAGCCGAATCTTCAAAAACGCATGTTTCCTCCCTTGTTGTACCGAGGTATTCCATGGCATGCAGGTATATATCCGGTTCGTCCTTACCCTTTCCGATTACCGCACACGAGAAAATCTCTGAAAAATACTTTCCTATTCCGCAATGCTCCATTGCAATTTTTATCATATTAATATCTGTTGCAGAAGCTATACACATTTTTATGCCCTTTTCCTGACAACACTCAAGAAACTCAGCCACACCCGGCTTAAGTTCAACCTTGTTTTCATAAAAATCACGAATTATTTCATTTGCACATTCAAGCAGTTTTTCGCCGCTTTCTGCCATATTGTATTTTTCGTGAATATGTTCCATGGCAGCGCTGAGCAACATGGTTCTTACCGCCTTATCATCCTCTTTTAAAGGACGAAATCCGTTTTTGCCCATAAATCTTTTGCCAAGCTCCTCCCATAGAACATCCCATATCATAAGCGAGTCTACAAGAGTTCCGTCCATATCAAATACTGCGCCTTTAATTTCATTAATCATAATAAGCTCCTCTCATTCATCATCAGGTGTTTTTTTCATAAAATGTATCACAAACGGCACGCTCACAAGTCCCGTCAAAGCATCAGCCATCGGCTGTGCCATCTGCACGCCCGTAAGTCCCATAAAATATGTACCTACAAGCAGTACCGGCATAAACATCAGTCCGGAACGCATCATGGACAATACCGATGATACGGCGGCTTTTCTTATACTCTGATACAGCATATTAACAGGTATCGACAACGGTAAAAACATACTTCCTATGCATGCATACCGAAGTGCCGTCGCACCAATGCGGTTAACCTCTTCGCTCTTTTGGAAAATATACACTATTTTCTCAGCGAACACAAGCCCAAACACCGCCATTACGCCTACCATCACAATGCCCATTTTCATTGTAAATAACAGCCCATGCTTAACTCGCTTATATTTCTTTGCCTGATAGTTAAACGAAGCAACCGGCTGAAATCCTTGCCCCACACCGAGACCAACGCACATCACAAGCATACTGAAACGCTGTACTACGCTCATTGCCGCAATTGCCGCATCGCCGTAAGCTTTAGCAATATTGTTGAGCATTCCGTTTGAAATTGACGAAAGTCCCTGACGTACAAGCGCCGGGAAACCGACTCTTCCGATTGTGGCATAAACTGACACTCTTTTACTGATGCTTGAAATACGTACTTTGCCCTGAGCCATTTTTCTATGCATATAAAACAATACGCAAAAGCTTACAAACTGCGACGTTGCAGTTGAAAGACCTGCACCGTAAACGCCCATATCATAAATTCTGATAAGGACGTAGTCACCGAAAATATTCAAAATCGCACCTGCCATAATACCTATCATAGCATAAAATGATTGTCCCTCATAGCGCAAATTGTTATTAAGCACAAAGCTTGAAATCCAGAACGGTGCCGACAAAAGCACCCACATCCCGTACTGCTTCGCATACGGCAAAATTGTTTCCGTACTGCCAAGAAGCCGCATAAAAGGAGTTAAAAATACAAGTCCCGCTGCCATAAGCACAAGACCGCCGATAAATGCTGTAAAAAATGCTGTCGAAACGTATTCGGAAGCTGTTTTTTCATCACGCTGTGCCAAAAATTTCGATACCATTGTTCCCGAGCCCTGACCGAGCATAAATGCAAGTGCCTGCAAAATCGCCTGCAACGTAAATAAAATACCCGTTGCCGCCTGCTGACTTTCACCAAGAGTTCCCACAAAATATGTATCCACCATATTGTATACGCAATTGGTAAGCATAGAAACCGTAGTCGGTATTCCAAGCGTTACTATCAGTTTCGCCACCGGTGTCTCGGTCATTTTTTTATAGTGTTTTTCCGATTCACTCATATCTTCATCTCCATCGTAAAATATATCTTTCTATATTATATACCTTAATTATCGTAAGTTCAAGACAAAATCTTTTATTTTGTCAACAAAAGCAAAAAACACTATTGACATTTATTTTCATTGTGATATAATCTGTTTAATAAATTACGAAAGGCGCTGATTAAAAATGAAAAAATACCTTTTACCCAAAGACGGCAATTTTTACAAAGCTAATCTTCACTGTCACACCACCCTTTCAGACGGATGCCTTACTCCCGAAGAAGTAAAGGAATTTTATAAGTCACAGGGATATTCAATTGTTGCATATACTGACCATGACGTTATGATTCCGCATCATGACCTCCGTGATGATAATTTTCTTCCGCTTACAGGCTTTGAAATGGAAATCAACGAGAGTTTTAATGATGACTGTCCTCCGATGGAGTTTATTGATATGCGAGTATGTCATTTATGCTTTATTGCGCTTGATGAGGCTACAGACAAGCAGATTATGTTCAATCCCGGATATTGCTTTTGTAACGGTGTTAATACAGCAAAGCTCGTAAAACCCGACAAAAAAACTGCCGGATTTGAGAGAAAATACACACACGAGAGTATAAACGAAATGATTAAAACCGGACGTGATAACAGATTTTTTGTAACCTACAATCACCCGGCATGGTCATTGGAAAGTTATCCTGAATACATTGGCTACGAAGGCATGAATGCAATGGAAATATTTAATTCAAGCAGTGTAATTATAGGATACAGTGACTATAGCGCACATGTATACGACGATATGCTAAGAGCAGGAAAGCGCCTTTACTGCATTGCAGCTGATGACAACCACAACAAACATCAGGATTCCAGGGACTGCGATTCATTTGGCGGCTGTACCATGATTAAAGCTGACAAGCTTGAATACAGCGAAATTACAAAAGCTCTTTCTGACGGTAACTTCTATGCAACTCAGGGACCTGAAATCAAGAATTTGTGGTTTGAAGACGGAAAAATACATATTGACTGTTCACCTGCTGAAAAAATAATCTGCACAGTGGGCAGAAGAAGAATGCAGATTAAATGGGCGCATTTCCACAACTGCATTGACACTGCTGAGTTTGAAATCCTTCCTGAGGATAAATATGTAAGACTCACAGTTGTTGACTCTTACGGTAGATGTGCAGATACTAATGCATACTTTACAGATGAACTATTTTAAACAATAAATAAAACGGTAAATTTTCTTCAGAAAATTTACCGTTTTATTTATTCATACTGATATGTGTACGAAAATACGACTGTCTATACTCGGAGGCTGTCATGTTTTCGTACTTTTTGAATGTTTTCATAAAATACTTTTCATCGCAAAACCCCACCTCATCTGAAATTTCACCTATTTTCATGTCGGTATTTAACAAAAGCTTTTTAGCCTCGTCAACCTTTGCCCGGTTAATATTTTCGGTAAGCGTTTTTCCCGTCTGCGATTTCATCACCTGAGTCAGATAATCTGTGTTGTAATGAAACTTTTCTGACACATCCCTCGCTGTTATTTTTTCCGACGCATGCACTCTAATCCATTCAGTCACCTTTGATGAGAGTATTTTTCTTTTATAATGCTCCGGATTTATATTTTTTAGCAATGTTTCTTCCCGATAATCCGCCGCAAGCCTGTTCAACATGATTTTTATATATGCATCACATATATTTTTTCTTATCCTGTCATTTTCATAATCACGATATTCAGCATCTATAAGCTGATTAAATAAAATATGATAAGGTTTTATATTTTTAAGGGTTCCGTATTCAGGCAAGACAACTGATTCGTTTTGTTGTAACGCTTCTTCGTCGCCAATGATTTTACACGATGACGGCAAATAAAAATGACACCAGAAATGCGACTGCATATTGGTCGCAAATCCCGAACCGTAATGCTCGCAGTCAGGAAAATGCAGCATAAAGCTGTTTTTGTCAAGTTTATATTCCTGACCATTCTGCCATATAGGAAATTCGCCTGAAATTCCTATAAGTAAAACCGCACTGTCAAGTCTGCGCCTCGGATATACTGAATTGTTCTTCGTTACAGCTTTACCCGCCGAACAAAATTCAAAGTCACTGTCATGTGAAAAATTCATGTGTTTCATATAGGATTTATCCACCTTATCTGACTTATTGTAGGTTTACATTATATATAATTTAATCTAAAATAAAGATATTACAGATATTATATATCAATCAATTATCAAAGTCAATACTATCAGAAAGGAAGATCAGAATGAATTTATTAAAAAGACCCCATATCACCGAAGTTACAATAAAAGATAGGTTTTGGACACCTTATCTTGAAAACATCAGAGAGATTATGCTCCCCTATGTGTTCAGTAAATTCCGCACAACGGGATATATCAAAAACTTTGAATCCGTAAAAAACAGAGACGGCGAAAAGCACATCGGTCCTCCGTTCACAGACGGTCTGCTTTTTGAAAGCATGAGAGGCGCATGTGATTTTCTCGCATCAAATTACGACAAAAAGCTTGACGAGAAGCTTGATGAACTTATTGCGCTTATTTCCAAATCCACAGATAGCGACGGTTTTATATGCACAAAAACAATGCAGAATTATCCTGACCAGCGTTGGGGTGAAAACGGCGGCGACATTATAATTGCACATGATTTATACGACCACGGTGCACTCATTGAAGCGGCAATAAGCCACTACGTCGCTACAAAAAAGACGACATTTTTAAAAACTGCCGTTAACAGTGCAAATCTCATATGCAGATACATGGGTTATGCTCCCAAAAAGAAAATAATTCCTGGACATTCTCTGCCTGAAGAAGCTTTTGTAAAGCTGTACAGATTATTCCGTGACACAAGAGAGCTTGACGATTTTGCAAAGGAAAACAAAGTTAATTTTAATGATTACCTTGAAATTGCCGACTTCTGGTACAAGGAAAGGGGTATTGTACAGAGCAAAAAGTTTACACTTCAATACAACCAGAACCACAAACCGTTTGCACAGCAGGATTCTGCAGTAGGACACGCTGTTCGTGCAATGCTGTTCTATACAGGTGCAGCAGCAGTTGCATATGAAACCGACAACGAAAAATACAAAGAGGTATTAAAGACTTTGTGGCATAATGTTGTTGACAAGAAAATGCATATAAGCGGCGGTCTTGGTACACGTCATGACATAGAAGGCTTTGACACAGACTACAATCTGCCTAACAATGCATATCTTGAAACATGCGCAGGTGTCGGATTTGCTTTCTGGAACGGCGAAATGGCATTGCTTGATCAGAAATCACGCTATTTTGACTGTTTCGAGCTTGCTTTGTATAACAATATTCTTGCATCAATCGGAAATGATTTTACGCACTATTTCTATCAGAATCCGCTCGTCAACGCCACAAAGCTGCACCGTTGGGACTGGCATGAATGTCCGTGCTGTCCGCCAATGCTTCTTAAGCTATTCTCGGCACTCGGAACATATATTTACTCATACGCAAGCAACTGTGTATATGTAAACATGTTCATCGGCAGTACATATGAAACAGACAGTATTTCCATTTCTCAGCAGGACAAAGTATTTAATGTAAATTCAAAGGGACAGGAAATTTCACTTTATATAAGAATACCTTCATACAGCGAAAACTTTGCAATACTTATTGATGGTAAGGCTACAGAATTTACAACTGATAACGGATATGCAATCATTAAAGGTGTGTTTAATAACAATACCGAAATCAAAATCTGCTTTGATGAACCCGTACGTCGTATTTTTGCAAATCCCATGGTTGAATCAGACCTCGGTAAGGTAGCTGTTATGAAGGGCGCATATGTATTATGCGCCGAAGGTGTGGATAACGATTCGGTTGTCGATTTTACAATCAATGCAGAGCCAAACCTCACATGGCATGGTGACAAAGCCGAAGGTCTTACAAAAGACGGCAAAAAATTCACACTTATACCTTATCATAAATGGTGTAACCGTTCAGGCGAGGACGAAGAAACAAAAATGGCTGTCTGGTTTAATCAGGACAACATGCTCCCTGCTAATGTTCTATCAGACGCAATTAACGGCAAACTATACGGTATATACGAAAATCTGTAATTAAATAAAAAGGTAAATTTTCAGGCTCTGAAAATTTACCTTTTTTATAGTAGTATGTCCGCATCAATAATGTTTTATCAGGAGTTGTTTTCTGAAAATTTATAGATTTGCTCTATCAGCTCAACTGCTCTTTTTCCGTCGTACATATCGCAAACAAGCTTTTCCCCATCAGTTACCGCTGAAATAAAATTGCATAGCTGTTTTGCGTGGAGCATATAATCAATTGCGGCAGGGTCTATGCTAAGATGCTTGTCAACGTTACAGAATACCGGAGTTGCTCCCAATGCCACCGACTGCGCAATACTTGCCCAGTATGTTTTTGTCGGGCAGATTACTTCATCACCCTGACCAAGTCCCACTGCAAACATAGCCGCCGCAAGTGATGCAGTACCGTTACAATAAGCAACCGCATGCTTTGCGCCTATCCACTGTGCAAACTCCTCTTCAAACTGTTCGGTTATATCAACCTGTGAATATTTATTTCCTCTTATAACCTCAAGTGCCGCCTGTTCATCCTCTTCACCTATAATCGGCCACTTAAAAAGCTCCGCCTCAGGAACGTTTTTTAAGGCACGCTCGCCACCTAAAATCGCTAATTTTTCCATAATGTCACACTGTCCTTTCGTTACATAATTAAAGTTTCAATATTCTGATAGCATTTTCACGCATAATTTTGCGGTAAGTTTCTTCGCTTAAGAGTCCATCTTCGAGAATTTCATCAAAAAATTCTGCAAGCTTATACTGCTTTGTAGGTTCAATCTTTTTCGGATTCATACACAGGTCAATTCCGTACATGATACGGTCCGAAAACTCCTCCATGAATTTTATGGCAAAGTCCTTGTCACGAAGCAATGCATTTGCTCCACTTCCTGCCGAAAGGTCACAGTAGAGGTTCGGGAACTCTCTTAGCATTTCACAAAGACGTCCCTCTGTCACCTTGCCTTCGGGATACTTATTTCTTATCTCATCATTGTTGTTTTTATCAATCTCACTCCAGAACGACATTGAATGACCTATAAGCTTAAGATTCGGATATTTCTTAAGTATTTTTGTTATTCTCGGAAGCCCTATCTCATCCACAATTCCGTATCCACGGTTAAAATTGGGAGCTATGTGTATAATAACGGGCATGTCATTTTCCGCACAGCTTCGGAAAAGATTTTCCATTTTAGGGTCATCCGCATAAAGCATAGCAGTTATTTCACCGACACCCTTTGCACCCATTTCCTTATATTCTTTTATGAGTGCTGATAAATCCGATTCGGGTGTATTGTTTCGTGCACGAGGGTCAACATTACAGAACCAGTCAAATCTGTCAGAATATTGGTCGCATATATATATGCATGCTTCTGTAGGAAACGGTGTCACCATACCTTCCGCAGATGTTAAAGGAAGAAGTATACCCTTTTCAACACCCAACTTATCATAAACTTCAATTACATCCTCAGCACAAACAAAATCCTGCACTGCTTTGGGATGATATTGCGGAAACGCTGTTGCATGCGCATGAATATCTATCTTTTTTACCTTTTCCATGAAAATTCCTCCTAATGCTTTCTATAAGCTTATAATACTCCTGCAAACAAAAAAAATCAATGCACCGCATTGATTTTTATTTGGACATTCTTGCTCGTTTTTCTTTTGGAGATACACCTCTGTTTTTCTTATAGCAACGACTGAAATAACATATATCATCAAATCCGCAGCTCTCAGCAATCTCTGAAATGCTTTTATCCGTACTGTTTAAAAGCACATCCGCCACCGCCAGCCGACACTGAATCTGATACTGTAGCGCAGACACAGACGTAACCTCCTTGAATATACGGCAAAAATGATATTTACTCACATTACACATCCGTGCAAGCTCGTCAATACTGATTTTTTCCGCATAGTCGTTGCGAAGCTTCGCCAAGGCGGGATATATTATCTCATAAAATCTCATGTTTTTATCAATGGGATAAGCTGTAGCATTGTTTGTTCTGTATTCACGCAGTAAAAGTGCAATCAGTTCCGAAACGAGATTTGTAATTACAGTGTGATACATTGCTTTTTTATTGCTAAACTCGTCTGCAATATTTTTTATAATTTCAGCAATACGGTGGTTACCTCTTATAACATTATTTATTCTTGCATGCTCTTTCGTGAACAGATAACGAAGGTCAAAAAAAGCAATATTGTTCTCAAAAAAATCAAGACCTATCAAAATAAGATGATATTTCGCCTTTTCCTCCATACTATTAACCGTAAAATGAATCTGATACGGATTCATGATTACAATATCACCTTCGTTAGCAACAATAGTTTCATTGTCAATCATAATGGTTGAGCTTCCTTCCAAAAACAGTTTAAGCTCAATTTCCTCATGAAAAAGCTTTGAAACATCATCAAGGTTATCATTAAACGAAAGATTATACGGATACGCCGCCAGAGCAAAATCCGCTTCAGGAAATTTTATTTTTTTATATTTAAGACTCTTTTTCGGCATGATAATTACTCTCCATGTAAAACTGATACAGATTAATCAAGATATTTTATATCACATGATTTGGGATAATTTACTTCTTCTTGATTATCCGCACTATACGGGTACACTTTTCTTATAAATGTAGGCTATTCTTTTTTTGTGTCATATTCTACACGCACTCCAAGAATATATTTCCGAACCAATCGGCATGCCGTTATATATCTGTTCATTCGTTTTCGGATTAACAGGTCCTCTGTATACAGCATCAAGTGCAGACAGCTGTTTTTCAGTAAATTCAGGGCAATGAAGCTTTAAATAACCATTATCTATATGTTCAGTTGCTATAATCTCGCTTTGCTGCAAGCTTATATTGTCAATTTTTTTCATAATGCGACTCCTATATAAATAAATATTTGATTTTATGATTTATTTTTTATAAGTCCTATAACTGCTGAAATAAACACCGCACACTCAAACACTATACCACCGATTGATGCCGCTGCTACATTGTAAACCATACATAACGGCGATTTAATAAGCATTGCACACCTTGTATTTTGCGGATTGGAAAATGAAAGACTTACAGCATTTAATACAAGTCCTGCTATTAAAAAAACAGAATAAATACTTTCCCACGCAAAAGCACCCGCAATTATAATAAGCACTGAGCTTATAACTGTTTCAACTACACTCTTACTTTGCCTTTTGTTCCGAAATCCAAAGCATACACAAATAACTGCTGATAACAAATTAAGTACAACTGCCGTAGGTGCAGAAATTAACAGATAATGCACCGAAAACACAAGTGCTGCAGCGCACTGAAAAATTATAATCCCCAATTGTGTTTTTCTTTGAAATGCGATAAATCCCAAGACTACCGCAACAGCTCCCAATACCTGCCCAATTATGTAAAATAAATCATGTTCCATTATTAATAAATCCTTTCTGTCTTTTGTTTATTTTAAGCATATACTTCCAGATTTCACTCTGTACATTGATTGTAGAATCATACAACTTCATAGCTACCATTCTTTCCTCAATTACACCATTCTTTCCTCAATTACTTCTGAAAATATTGACTATTATAGAAATATATGATATAATATCCTTACCACACAAATCGAATAAGGTATATTTCAAGAGAATGTTTTTTCGTTTTCGTAAAAAATGCATTCTCTATTTGTGCATTCCTTGTGATATGCCGAATGATTTGTGTGGTAACAAACAAGAGTTATGCGTTTTTTGTGCATCGACTTTTGTTGATGCACTTTTTTAATTTATACACTCTGTTTGAAAGATTGCTACACACTTTGAAGAAATTCGCTTATATTGCGAATTTCTTTATTTTATACAAAATTTGTATGTACCAATTATAGCACAAGACCTTGAAACATTCAAGGTCTTGTGTACAAAAAAAATTCCGTTCCTATGGAACGGAATTTTTTATTCAAAGTAATTATTAGTCTACAAGTGACAATAATGCCATCTCAGCTGAGTCACCACGACGGGGACCTAACTGATGAATTCTTGTATAACCACCGTTTCTGTCAGCATATTTCGGAGCGATTTCGTCAAAAAGCTTTTTAACTACATCTTCTTCGTTAATAAATGCCAAAGCCTGACGGCGTGAAGCAAGAGTATTTTTCTTACCCAAAGTAATCATCTTTTCAGCCATGCTCTGAGTTTCTTTTGCTCTTGTTATAGTTGTTTCTATCTTACCATATTTGAGAAAATTTGTTACCAAACCTCTTAAAAGAGCTTTTCTCTGATCGGTAGGAAGATTTAACTTTCTTGTTCCCGGCATATCCAGTACCTCCTATTAATCTTCTTCTTTTTTAAGGAATAGACCTAAACCATTCAATTTGTTTATGACTTCTTCAAGCGATTTTCTTCCCAGGTTTCTGACCTTCATCATATCTTCTTCAGACTTATTGATAAGGTCTTCAACTGTGTTAATACCTGCACGCTTCAAGCAGTTGTATGAACGAACTGACAAATCCAATTCTTCGATAGTCATTTCAAGAACTTTTTCCTTCTTGTTTTCTTCCTTTTCAACGATGATTTCAGTATTCTTAGCATCATCTGAAAGGTCAACAAACAATCTCAGAAGATCATTCATGATCTTAGCCGCAAGCGAAATAGCTTCGTCGGGCTTAATTGTGCCGTTTGTCCATAATTCAACAGTTAACTCCTCGCGGTCTGTGTACTGACCTACACGAGTGTTTTCTACTGTGTAGTTTACCTTAGTTACGGGCGTATAGATTGAATCCACGGGAATTACACCAATTACAGGCTGCATTTCCTGCTTATTCTTCTCTGCGCTTACATAACCTCTGCCTTTTGACAAGGTGATTTCGATATATAATCTTGCATCATCATTAAGAGTAGCAATATGGAGATCAGGATTAAAGATTTCTACATCACCGTCATGCTTTATATCGCCTGCTGTGATTTCCTGAGCACCCTTAGCCTCAATGTAAACTGTCTTGGGGACATCACTGTGAAGCTTAACTGCCATTTTCTTAATATTCAAAATAATTTCTGCAACGTCTTCCGTAACACCAGGTACTGTTGAAAATTCATGCTGAACACCTTCTATTTTAATTGAAGTTGCTGCAGCACCAGGTAATGATGAAAGTAATATTCTGCGTAATGAGTTACCGAGTGTTGTTCCGTAACCACGCTCAAGCGGTGTTACAACGAACTTCCCATATCTTCCGTCTTCACTCAATTCAACGCAGTCAATATTCGGCTTTTCCATTTCTATCATTTCAGAACCCTCCTTCTAAAATTGAGTTTGACCGCAGCGCACTTATACGTGCGGTCATTACTGCAAACATGTATTTATATCCACTTACCGAGGGTGACATGTGATTATTTCGAGTACAATTCGACGATAAGATGTTCCTGAACATCATAATCAATGTCTTCTCTTTCAGAAAGCTTTAAAACTTTACCTGTCAGAGTGTCTCTGTTCATATCAAGCCATGAAGGAATTACTCTCTTTGCGTTTGTTTCAACGATTTCCTTAATTCTTACAGAATTCTTGCTCTTTTCTCTTACAGCAATCACATCGCCCGGCTTTACAAGATATGACGGAATGTCAACCTTTGCACCGTTTACTGTGATATGACCGTGGTTAACGATCTGTCTTGCTTCACGTCTTGTGTTTGCAAGACCAAGTCTGTAAACAACGTTGTCCAGTCTTGATTCAAGAAGCTGAAGAAGCATTTCACCTGTAACGCCGTTCTTCTTTGTAGCCATTACATAGTAATGTCTGAACTGCTTTTCAAGGATTCCGTATATAAACTTAACCTTCTGCTTTTCGTTCAACTGAATACCGTATTCAGACTGCTTTTTTCTTGACTGCTTCGGGTTCTTGTTTGAACTCTTATCAATACCCATAACTCCCGGTTCTATACCTAAAGTTCTACATCTTTTAAGTACCGGCTGTATATTTCTTGCCATGCTCTTTTTCCTCCTTTACAAATAATTACAAATCAGACTCTTCTTCTCTTAGGAGGTCTGCATCCGTTATGAGGAATAGGTGTTACGTCTTTAATCATTGTAACATCAAGACCTGTTGCCTGTAAAGCTCTGATTGCTGCTTCACGACCTGCACCCGGTCCCTTTACATAAACCTCAACTGTCTTCATGCCATGCTCCATAGCAGCCTTTGCAGCTGTTTCTGCTGCTGACTGTGCTGCGAACGGTGTACTCTTTCTTGAGCCTCTGAAGCCTAAGCCACCAGCACTTGCCCATGAAATAGCATTTCCGGCTGTATCTGTAATTGTAACTATTGTATTGTTAAAGGTTGAGCGAATGTGAGCTGCGCCTTTTTCTACATTTTTTCTATCACGACGACGTGTACGTGTAGTTTTCTTTGCTACCTTAGCCATTAGCTTAGTCCCTCCTTTATTTCTTCTTTCCTGCTATTGTCCTTGCGGGACCTTTGCGGGTTCTTGCATTGTTCTTAGTGTTCTGTCCTCTTACGGGAAGACCCTTTCTGTGTCTGATACCTCTGTAGCATCCGATTTCCATCAATCTCTTGATATCCAATGCTATCTGACGTCTCAAATCACCTTCAACTGTGTATTCAGCGTCAATTGTTTCTCTGAGCTTGTTAACCTCTGCTTCTGTGAGGTCCTTTACTCTTGTGTCGGGATTAATTCCGTTTTTAGCGAGAATTTTCTGTGAACTCTTAAGACCAATACCGTAAATATAGGTAAGACCAACTTCGACTCTCTTTTCTTTTGGTAAGTCAACACCTGCTATTCTTGCCATACTTTTCTACACCTCCGTTTAAAGATATCATCAAAAATTTTATTATAGTGTGTTGCTATTATAAACTTATCAGACTTATTTTCTTAAAGTCCTGTGATAAGCCATAAACAAATTTTAAATTGCAAGATGTCTGCAATTAACCCTGCTTCTGCTTATGCTTAGGGTTTTCGCAGATAACCATTATCTTGCCTTTTCTCTTTATGATTTTGCACTTTTCGCAAATCGGTTTAACTGACGGACGTACTTTCATTCGTATTTCCTCCTAATCTTACTTCGATCTCCATGTGATTCTGCCGCGTGTCAGGTCATAAGGACTCATTTCCATTGTAACCTTATCGCCCGGAAGAATTTTAATGAAGTTCATTCTCAGTTTGCCTGAAATATGTGCCAATACCTGGTGCCCATTTTCAAGCTCCACTTTAAACATTGCGTTCGGTAGAGTTTCAACAACTGTACCCTCTACTTCCAAAACATCATCCTTAGCCATTGTTTCCTCCTATTTCAAACCGTAAGGTTTGGTTTTACCTAAGAACCATTTCCGCTAATGCTTTTCGCAATTCATAATCGGCTATCGTCTTACCGTTGTTAAGCTTTTGCGCTATAACATCGCAAACCTTACCCGATACCTGAATATGCTTGAGCTTTTTTCTTTTCGGACGGTCTGCTTTTCGTGTGTCACCGTCTGCAAGAGTTACATAACCGTCCTCTACAGACATGACTATAAACAAACCGCCTTTGTCACGTCCCGCTATGGAACGTACTATCGAACCCATTCTTACTTCCATATCCAACCTCATATTAAAGCGTCAGTATTTCACAACCGTCTTTTGTTACAATAACGGTATTTTCATAATGGGCCGCTAAACTTCCATCGTCTGTAACCACAGTCCAGTCATCATCAAGTACACATACATGATAATCACCTTCGGTTACCATAGGCTCAATTGCCAGCGCCATACCGGCAGCTAACTTAACACCGTGACCGGCTTTTCCGAAATTCGGAACACTCGGGTCTTCGTGCAACTGCCTACCTATACCGTGACCCACAAGGTCACGCACAACTCCGAACCCATGCTTTTCAACATACGTCTGAATTGCCGATGAAACATCACCTAATTTGGCACCATGCTTTATATATTTAACTCCCTCAAAGAAACTTTCACGAGTAACGTCAATAAGCTTCTGTGCCTGAGCACTTATATTTCCGACTGCAAATGTTCTTGCCATATCGGAATGCCACCCGTCCAGAATACACCCCATATCGATACTGATTATATCGCCGTCTTTAAGCACTCTGTGCTTAGATGGTATTCCGTGTACGACTTCATCGTTTACCGATGCACAAATCGTACCGGGATAGCCTTTATAATTAAGGAAATTAGGCGTTGCGCCCTTTGATTTATAAAAATCATATGCAATCTTATCAAGCTGCTTTGTATTAATACCCGGTCGGATATTTTTTTCAAGCAAGTCCATACATTCCTTGGTAAGAAGGCATGATTTTCGCATTTTTTCCACTTGTTGAGCTGATTTAATCGTAATCATTAAAGTAGCTCCTCAAGCCCCAAAGCCTTGAAAACATTCTTTGTTGTATCGGCAAGCTCATACTCACCTTTTGCAGTTACGAGCAAGCCCATTTCATCATAGTACTGCTTTATAGGCTCTGTCTGGTCGTGATAAACCTCAAGTCTGTGCTTAATTGTTTCAGGATTATCATCAGCACGCTGAATTAAATCGCCTCCACACTTATCACATTTACCTTCAACTTCAGGTTTATTAAAAATCGTACTGTACGGTGCACCGCACTTTGAACATTCACGTCTTGACGAAAGTCTTTCAACAATCGCATCGTCGTCAACCTCCATTGAAAGCACCTTGTCGATTTTCACTCCCGATTCAGTTAAAGCTTTGGCCTGAGCCGTTGTGCGAGGGAATCCGTCGAGGATAAATCCCTTTGCACAATCAGGCTGGCTTAAACGTTCTTTAACTATAGAAACAATTACATCGTCCGGAACAAGCTTACCGTCATTGATATACTGTTCAGCAATTTTTCCGACCTCTGTCTGTTCCTTAATGGCGGTTCTGAGCATTACACCTGTCGAAATAGAGTCTATGCCCAATTTTTTTACAAGAATTTCACCTTGTGTACCTTTTCCGGCCCCCGGAGGTCCCATTAGCACTAAATTCATATTAATTCCGCCTTTCTAATATCCTCTTATTCGAGGAAGCCATGGTAATGTCTCATTACCATCTGTGATTCAATCTGTCTTACAGTTTCAAGTGCAACACCTTCCATGATGAGTAGTGATGTACCACCCAACTGAAGTCCGGGCATCTTGAATACAGCACCGATAACTACGGGCATGATTGCAATTACGCCAAGGAATATTGCACCTACAAGATTAAGTCTTGAAGTAACCTTTGCTATATAATCGCTGGTTGATTTACCGGGTCTGATACCGGGAATAAATCCGCCGCTCTTCTTAATGTTATTTGATACTTCTATAGGATTGAACTGAATAGTTGAATAGAAGTATGTGAAGAAGATTATAAGCAAGAAGTACAATACTGCATAAACAACATCTGACCATGCAGGGCCGTAGCCTGCTGACAGACAGCCAAGGATATAATATCCGATACCGTCTGCAGGCATGTCTCCACCGCTTACAAGTCTTACGATTGTAGCAGGAAATGCCATGATACTTGATGCGAAGATGATAGGCATAACGCCGCCGGCTGCAATCTTAATAGGAATGTTTGTCGACTGACCGCCATACATCTTTCTTCCCACAACACGCTTAGCGTACTGAACGGGAATTCTTCTTTCAGCTGCTGAGAACCATACAACAAATGTGATAGCTGCAACTGCAATCACAATGATTGCAGCAACTATTGCAAGACCCTTAACGGTAATGCCTGTTGCAAGGAACTGCTGATAAATTGTTATTATACCTGAAGGTATTGATGAAACGATACCTGCAAAGATAATAAGCGAAACACCGTTTCCGAGACCTTTTTCAGTGATAAGCTCGCCCAGCCACATAATGAATGCAGTACCTGCAGTAAATGTGAGAACGATTACCATGAATGTTAATACACTCGGGTTAACGATAGCGTCAAGATTGCTTGTTACGCTCATGTTGTACAGAGTAACATAAAGACCTGCACCCTGAACAAACGCAAGAATAATACCAACATATCTTGTAATCTTGTTAATCTTCTTTCTGCCCTCTACGCCCTCTTTAGCCAAACGCTCAAGAGCCGGAATAGCAACAGTAAGAAGCTGAATAATAATCGATGCATTAATGTAGGGCGAAACACCAAGTGCAAGTACTGTTGCATTAGCGAACGCACCACCTGTAAATACATTAAACAGTGAGAAAAGGTCTGTACCGCCTGCTCCCAAAAATGCCTGCATAGCTTCTGAACTCAGATAAGGTACGGGAATATGTGCGCCAAATCTGAAAATAACAAGCATCATCAAAGTGAACAACATTCTACGTCTTAGGTCGATGACTTTCCATGCGTTTCTGAAAGTTTCAAACATGTTACATCACCTCTGCCTTTCCGCCTGCCTTTTCTATCTTTTCTTTAGCTGAAGCGCTGTACTTAGCTACTTTAACAGTAACCTTCTTTGTAACTTCGCCTCTGCCTAAAATCTTAACTCCGTCAAGTGCTTTGCTGATGATACCCTTTTCCATAAGAGTTTCAGCTGTAACTTCTGCACCGTCTTCAAACTTGTTAAGTTCTTCAACGTTAATTGCAACATACTGCTTTGCAAAGATGTTTGTGAAACCACGTTTCGGTAAACGTCTGTACAATGGCATCTGACCACCTTCAAAACCGGGTCTTACACCACCGCCGCTACGAGCGTTCTGACCTTTATGACCCTTACCTGAGGTCTTACCTGTACCTGAACCGATACCACGTCCAACAATCTTTGAACGATGCTTCGAACCTGCAGCGGGTTTAAGTTCCTCCAATCTCATTGTTGCACCTCCTTGTCTTATTAGTTTTCGGAAACCTCAACAAGGTGGCATACCCTGTTGATCATTCCTCTGATCTGCGGAGTATCTTCGTGCTCAACAACAGATCTGATCTTCTTAAGTCCTAAAGCTTCAACGGTAGCAATCTGATTCTTCTTGCAACCGATTGTGCTCTTTACCAATGTAATCTTTAACTTAGCCATTTATTTGTGCCTCCTTAACCTTTGATCTGGTCAACGGTCTTGCCGCGAAGCTGAGCAACCTTTTCAGCCTGCTTAAGCTCTGACAATCCCTGGATAGTAGCACTAACTACATTTCTCTTATTATTTGAGCGTAAGCTCTTTGCTCTGATATCCTTGATACCTGCAAGCTCAAGTACCGCACGTGCAGCACCGCCTGCGATAACTCCTGTACCCTGTGCAGCAGGCTTAAGTAAAACCTTACCTGCGCCATGTATACCTGTTATCTCGTGAGGAATTGTTGTGCCTACCAAAGGAACCTCGATAAGGTTCTTCTTTGCGGCATCTATTCCCTTTCTGATTGCATCGGGAATTTCAGCAGCTTTACCCTGACCGTAGCCAACGTGACCATTTCTGTCGCCGACAACTACCAATGTGCTGAATCTCATTGTACGTCCGCCCTTAACAGTTTTAGCGACACGATTTATAGCTACTACATTTTCTTCTAATTCCAATACTGTTGCGTCTATTCTTTCAGCCACTTAACTCGTCCTCCTTCTCTTAGAATTCTAAGCCGCCCTCTCTTGCACCTTCTGCAAGAGCAGCAACTCTGCCATGATATACATATCCGCCTCTGTCAAATACGACTGTTTTGATACCAGCAGCAAGTGCTTTTTCAGCAACTGCCTTACCTACAGCCTTTGCAGCCTCTACGTTACCGCCGTAGCCTTCAAAGCCCTTATCCATGCTTGAAGCTGCTACCAAAGTAACACCCTTGACATCGTCGATAACCTGTGCGTATATGTTATTCAGACTTCTATAAACGTTCAGACGAGGTCTCTCCGCAGTTCCGGAGATGTTCTTTCTAACTCTCTGATGACGCTTTATTCTAGCAGCATTAGTATCTTTTCTGTTTATCATTTAAGAACACTCCTTTCTTTACTTCTTCTTAGCGCCTGCTTTACCTTCTTTACGTCTAATATGTTCTTCAACATACTTGATACCCTTGCCCTTGTAAGGTTCGGGAGCTCTGAAGGTTCTGATCTTTGCGGCTGTTGCGCCGACACGTTCTTTATTGGCACCCTTTACAACAATCTTGTTGGGAGCGGGCATTTCAATTGTAACGCCCTCTTCAGGTGTGTACTCTACGGGATGTGAATAACCCAATGAAAGCACCATTGTTTTACCCTGCATCTGACCTCTGTAACCAACACCGTTGATTTCGAGTTCTCTTGTAAAGCCTTCTGTTACTCCGATAACCATATTGTTGATGAGTGTTCTTGTCAAACCATGTAATGATTTGTGCATTTTATTTTCTGAAGGTCTTTCAACATTGATAACTTCCTTTTCAACCTTGATAATCATATCAGGGTGAAGCTGTCTTGTTAAAGTACCGTTCTTACCTTTGATGGTAATTTCATTATCTGCAGTAAGCTTGATTTCAACACCAGCCGGTACTGCGATAGGTAATTTTCCTATTCTTGACATAGGTATTTTCCTCCTAACTTAAATTCTCTCTGCGTTTTGCAGGTTTTCAGTTACTGATTTATATAGACTGTATGATTACCATACAAATGCGAGAACCTCGCCGCCTATATGTTCTTCTCTTGCCTTCTTGTCTGTCATTATACCCTTTGAAGTTGAGATGATTGCGATACCAAGTCCCTTAAGAACTCTGGGCAATTCATCTGCACCGGCATAAATTCTCAAACCGGGCTTTGAAACTCTCTTAAGACCGCTGATAACCTTTTCATTCTTCGGTCCGTACTTTAAAGTAATTCTTATAACGCCCTGCTTACCGTCTTCAATAATCTGATAGCTCTTGATATAACCTTCATCATTAAGGATTTCAACGATAGCTCTCTTCATGTTGGAAGCCGGAACATCAACTGAATCATGCTTTGATGAGTTTGCATTTCTGATTCTTGTTAGCAAGTCTGCGATTGGATCAGTGATTTGCATTTATTTTACCTCCTTCCGAAATCTGTAAAGAAATCGTACTTATACTCTGTAATCGGTGTTGATTACCAGGAAGCCTTTCTGACTCCCGGAATCTGACCCTTGTAAGCTAATTCTCTGAAGCATATACGGCAGATACCGAACTTTCTTAAATAAGCGTGCGGTCTTCCGCAGATCTTACATCTTGTATATGCCTGAGTTGAATACTTAGGTTCTCTCTGCTGTTTAACAACCATAGATCTTTTTGCCATGATTTTCTCCTCCCTTATGAACGAAACGGAGCGCCCATAAGCTTCAAAAGTTCACGAGCTTCTTCGTCTGTCTGTGCGGTAGTAACAAAGTTAATGTCCATACCTCTGATTTTATCAATCTTATCATAGTCAATTTCAGGGAAAATCAGCTGTTCCTTGATACCCAAGGAATAGTTACCTCTACCGTCGAAACCATTGGGATTGATACCTCTGAAATCTCGTACACGGGGAAGAGCAACATTAAAGAGTCTGTCAACAAACTCATACATTCTGTCAGCTCTCAAAGTAACCTTACATCCGATATTCATGCCTTCTCTTAATTTGAAGTTAGCTACTGACTTTCTTGCCTTAGTAACGATAGGCTTCTGACCTGTAATCTTTTCAAGATCACCGCAGGCAGCATCTACAACCTTCGGATTGTCCTTAGCTTCACCCAAACCGATATTGATTACGACTTTCACGAGCTTTGGTATCTGCATAACGCTTTTATATGAGAACTTCTCCATAAGAGCCGGAGCAACTTCATTAGTATATTTTTCTTGCATTCTACTCATTGTTAGAATTTACCTCCTCTCGAAAATTAATCGTTAAATGTTTCTTTACACTTCTTGCAGTATCTTACTTTTGAACCGTCAGCAAGTACTGTTACGCCTGTTCTTGCAGCCTTGCCGCACTTTGAACAAACTCTCATTACATTTGAAGCATCGATAGGCATTTCAATATTGATTATACCGCTTTCCTGACCCTGCACTCTTGCCTTCTTGTGTTTCTTGGCAACTGCAACGCCTTCAACAATAACCTTGCCTGTTTCGGGAATAGCTGTAACAATTTTACCTTCTTTGCCCTTATCCTTACCGGCAATTACCTTAACGGTATCGCCGCGCTTAACATGCATTTTTTTCATTGTATATATCCTCCTTAAATTAAAGAACTTCCGGAGCCAATGAAAGTATCTTCATGTACTCTTTATCTCTGAGTTCTCTTGCAACAGGCCCAAAGATACGTGTACCTCTCGGATTTTTGTCATCTTTTACGATAACTGCTGCATTTTCGTCGAATCTTATATATGAACCGTCAGCACGCTTTGTCGACTTAACTGTTCTTACTACAACAGCTTTAACAACATCGCCCTTCTTAACAACGCCGCCCGGTGTTGCCTTTTTAACGCTACAAACTATCTCATCACCGACAGCTGCATATCTTTTTCTTGAGCCGCCCATGACTCTGATACACATAAGTTCTTTAGCGCCTGTATTATCAGCCACTTTTAATAGTGTTTGTTGCTGTATCATTAGAACTTCCTCCTTCCGGGATTTCGTTATATTACTTAACTTTTTCTACTATTTCAACCAATCTCCATCTCTTATCCTTTGAGAGAGGTCTTGTTTCCATTACCTTTACCTTATCACCGATTGAGCAAACATTTTCCTCATCGTGTGCCTTAAGCTTATAGGTACGTTTTACGATTTTTCCGTAAAGCGGATGCTTTACATTATATTCGATAGCAACTACGATAGTTTTATCCATCTTGTTGCTCACAACTTTACCGATTTTTACCTTACGGCTGTTTCTTTCTTCCACAGAAAAGTCCTCCTTTCAGACATTGTGTTCGCTCTTGCTCATTACATTGCAGAACCTGTAAGTTCTCTTTCGCGAATGATGGTCAAAATACGAGCGATAGTCTTCTTAACGTCACCAATTCTCTTGGGATTGTCCAACTGATTAATAGCGTTCTGAAATCTCAGGTTGAACAATTCCTGCTTGCTCTGTGCAAGCTTTTCTTCTAATTCAGCCGTTGATAATTCTCTAAGCTCATTCAATTTCATTCTTATTCACCATCCTCTGCTGTTTCACGCTTAACAAACTTACACTTTACAGGAAGTTTGTGCATTGCAAGACGCATTGCTTCTCTGGCGTTTTCCTCAGGAATACCGGACATTTCAAACATAATTCTGCCCGGCTTAACTACTGCTACCCAGTATTCCGGTGAACCCTTACCTGAACCCATTCGAGTTTCAGCAGGCTTTCTTGTAACCGGCTTATCAGGGAATATCTTAATCCAAACCTTACCGCCACGCTTTGTATATCTTGTCATAGCGATACGGGCTGCTTCAATCTGTCTTGAGGTGATCCAAGCAGGCTCTAATGCCTGAAGGCCATACTCACCGTTTGTTACAACGTTACCGCGTGTTGCCTTACCTTTCATACGACCACGCATAACACGTCTGTATTTAACTCTTTTAGGTAGTAACATTACTGTTTGCCCCCTCTCGGTTTTCTCTCGCCTCTGTCAGATCTTCTTCTTTCCTTCTTTTCAGGAGCGGCATTTGCAGCGGCTTCCTTCTGTCTGCCTTCTGCTACGTTTAGGATTTCACCTTTGTAAATCCAAACCTTAACACCAAGGATACCGTAAGTTGTTGCTGCTTCAGCAAAACCGTAATCGATATCAGCTCTTAAAGTCTGTAGAGGAATTGTACCCTCGTGGTACTGTTCTGTTCTTGCGATTTCTGCGCCGCCTACACGACCTGAAACTGCAGTTTTAATACCTTTAACACCCATTCTCATAGCTCTGCCCATAACCTGCTTCATAGCACGTCTGAACGAGATACGCTTTTCAAGCTGTGCTGCGATGTTTTCAGCAACGAGCTGTGCGTTTGTATCAGGATTCTTAACTTCCATGATATTAACGTTTACGCTCTTGTCTGTCATCTTTTCGATTTCAGCCTTAAGCTTATCGATTTCAGCACCGCCTCTGCCGATTATAAGTCCCGGCTTAGCTGCATGGATTGTGATAAATACTTTCTTCTGCTTTCTTTCGATACCAATCTTAGCGATACCTGCATCGAAACAAGTTTTCTTAACGAACTTTCTTATATTGTAATCTTCTACCAACTGGTCACCAAAGTCTCTTTTACCTGCGAACCACTTGGAATCCCAGTCTTTAATAACACCGACTCTCAGTCCGTGTGGATTAACCTTCTGTCCCATTAGTTAACCTCCTTTTCTTATTAGTCTTCCATTTCCTTTAATACTAAAGTGATATGGCTGGTTCTCTTTAAAATCTTGAATGCTCTGCCCTGTGCATGAGGCTGAATTCTCTTCAAAGTAGGACCCTGAGTTGCAAAACATTCTGCAACATATAATTTGCTCTTATCCATATCATGATTATTCTCTGCGTTTGCGATTGCTGACGCAAGAAGCTTTATTAACAGCTCGCTAGCTGATTTCGGTGTATTCTTAAGAATACCCATTGCAACGTTAGCAGGCTTGTTTCTTATCAAATCAAGCACAATTTTCACCTTTCTGGGTGAAATACGTGCGTATTTTAATACTGCGCGTGCTTCCATTTGGAAAATCCTCCTTCCGATAGATGATTAATAATTAATCTTATATACATATTATATAGTGCGTCCGATTAGGATGTTTTCGCACCTGCATGTCCTTTAAATGTTCTTGTGGGCGCAAACTCACCGAGCTTGTGACCTACCATGTCTTCACTGATGAAAACCGGAACATGCTTTCTGCCGTCATGAACGGCTATTGTATGACCTACCATTTCAGGGAATATTGTGGAAGATCTTGACCAGGTCTTTACAACCTTCTTTTCGTTTGCTTCGTTCATTTTGTCGATTCTTGACATAAGACGTTCTTCGACAAAAGGTCCCTTTTTAAGTGATCTACTCATTAACTGTTCCTCCCTTCAACGATTATTTATCGTTTCTTCTCTTAACGATAAACTTGTTTGTTCTGTTCTTATGCTTTCTTGTCTTAAGACCAAGAGCCGGCTTACCCCAAGGAGTAACAGGAGCAGGACGTCCGATAGGTGACTTACCTTCACCACCACCGTGCGGATGGTCATTCGGGTTCATTACAACGCCTCGAACAGTCGGTCTCCAGCCCATGTGACGTTTTCTACCGGCTTTACCGATTGAAATGTTTTCATGCTGCTGATTTCCGATTATACCTATAGTAGCCTTACAGTCAAGACGAACAAGTCTTACTTCACCGCTCGGCAGTCTAACCTGTGCATAGCCGTTTTCCTTAGCCATCAACTGAGCTGATGTACCTGCTGATCTTACAAGCTGAGCACCTTTTCCGGGATACAGTTCAATATTATGAATCAATGTACCAACGGGAATATCTTTGATAAACAATGCATTACCGGGCTTAATATCCGCACCCTTACCTGAAACAACAACGTCGCCGTCTGTCAGGCCGATAGGAGCGATGATATATGCCAATTCGCCGTCATCATACTTAATAAGTGCGATGTTAGCTGATCTGTTCGGATCGTATTCGATACCGATAACAGTTGCGTTAATGCCGTCTTTATTTCTCTTAAAGTCAATAATTCTGTACTTTCTTCTGTTGCCGCCGCCTCTATGACGAACAGTAATTCTACCGTATGAGTTTCTTCCGGCGTTCTTCTTCTTTGTTGCAAGCAGTGAACGTTCCGGTGACTTCTTTGTAATTTCAGCAAAGTCTGAAACTGTCATAAATCTTCTGGCAGGCGAAGTAGGATTATACTTTTTAATAGCCATTATCCTTTACTCTCCTTTATCTATAATTTGATTACATCTCGAAGAATTCGATTGTTTTGCTGTCTGCGGTCAATGTTACGATAGCCTTCTTAAATGAAGCGCGTCTTCCTTCGTAACGACCCATTCTCTTAACCTTACCAAGCATCTTAATTGTGTTAACCTTAGCAACCTTAACGCCGAAAACTTCTTCAACAGCCTTCTTAATCTCAACCTTGTTAGCCGTTACCGGAACTTTGAAGGTATACTTGTGAATTTCGTTGCCCTGTCTGTCAAAGAACTGTTCCATACTGCGTTCTGTGATAACCGGTTCTCTTATGATATCGTATGAATTCATTATGCAAGCACCTCCTCGATTTTTGCAACCGCATCCTTTGAAAGGATTAATGCATGATTGTTAAGAACATCATATGTGTTAAGTGTACCAACATGTGAAACTGTAACACCCTTGATGTTTCTTGCTGACTTGTAAACCTTTTCGTCAGCCTCAGCTGTTACGATAAGAGCCTTCTTGTCAACCTCTAATCCCTTTAATAATGCTGCCATTTTTGCTGTTTTGATTTCCTCAACTGCGAGGTCCTCAACTACATATATTTCGTAAGCTGCGTACTTAGCTGACAAAGCCGACTTAATAGCAACTTTCTTCATTTTTTTGTTTATGCTGAATCTGTAGCTTCTGGGCTTGGGACCTAAAGCTACGCCACCGCCAACCCACTGCGGAGCACGGATACTACCCTGTCTTGCACGGCCTGTACCCTTCTGTCTCCAGGGCTTAATTCCACCGCCGCGTACTTCTGTACGTGTCTTAGTACTCTGTGTGCCCTGTCTCTGATTTGCAAGATAGTTAACAACTACCTGGTGCAAAACTGCATTATTCACTTCAGCTGCAAAGATTGCATCGGAAACTTCCATTGAACCTGTCTTTGCGCCTTCCATGTTATATAAAGCCACTGTAGCCATTATATATTCCTCCTTTCCAATAAACCTCGATTATGCCTTGACTGCGTTTCTGACTGTTACAAGGCCGCCCTTAGCACCGGGGATAGCACCCTTAACAAGAATCAGATTCTGTTCTGCGTCAACTTTTACAACCTCTAAGTTCTGGATGGTTACTTTATCTACGCCCATGTGTCCGGGAAGAACCTTACCCTTGAACACTCTACCGGGGTTAGAACACATACCCATTGAACCGGATACTCTCTGTGATTTTGAACCGTGAGTCATAGGTCCTCTGTGAAGACCGTGCTTCATCGGGCCTGCAAAACCTTTACCCTTTGAAATACCTGTCACGTCAACCTTTTCTCCGGCTGCGAAAACGTCTGCCTTGATTTCATCGCTGACATTCAATGCTGAACAGTCAGCCAGTCTGAACTCTCTGACATACTTTTTATTAGCAGTGTTTGCCTTTTTGAAATGACCCAACTGCGGTTTGTTAAGCTTCTTTTCCTTAACTTCGCCGTAGCCTACCTGAACAGCCTCGTAGCCGTCTGTTTCAACAGTCTTCTTCTGTGTAACAACACAGGGACCTGCAAGAATAACAGTTACGGGAACTACTTTACCGTCCTGAGCAAAGATCTGAGTCATACCGATCTTTGTACCTAAAATTGCTTTCTCCATGAGAAAATTCCTCCTTATCAGTTATTGGTTTCCGTTTTATTCGGAAACATGACCTGCATCATAGCTTAAAAGCTACTGCACTTATTTCTGGATAACGTCGATTTCAACGCCTGCGGGAAGGTCTATTTTAACAAGAGCTTCCATTGTCTTAGCGCCGGGAACAACGATATCAATCAATCTTTTGTGAGTTCTTCTTTCGAACTGCTCACGAGAATCCTTATACTTATGAACCGCTCTCAGGATTGTGATGATTTCCTTGTCTGTAGGAAGAGGAATAGGTCCTGAAACTTTAGCACCTGTTCTCTTTGCAATCTCAACAATCTTTTCAGCACTCTGATCCAAAACAACGTGATCATAAGCCTTTAATTTGATTCTGATTTTCTGGTTTGCTGCCATACTAATTTCCCTCCTTAAATTTTAATTTGTTGTAATCTGCACGACAGCGCCTTAGAGAAAATTGCACACACCGCCGGGTGTTTCGCACCACCCTCAAAATAAAACTCGAAAATATTATCATTTTCGAGCAATCAATAGTCAATTTTCGCCGCATTCTCCCTCTGAGACAGGCTTTTTTATGGCCCGATGCATCTGTTTCAGACCGCAAAATCCCCATACCGCCGCCTATTCGCTGCAGTCTGGGTCCTGACATTTACCCTCTTCACACAGGAGAAAAGGGCAGAAGAATTGTGTAGCGTGACTGTCGCCCGGTTTCATGAATCGGACATTCTCCACGGAAAAACCGGCTATTTAAGCCGCAACCTCCCGCTTCATCGTTTGTCTAGTGTCACAACATTGATTATTATACATTATTTTCCCTCATTTTGCAAGCTTTTTTACAAAAAATTTTCATGAATTTTTCTACAAATTTAAAGATTTTTTCGAGATATTTTTGTGCACTTTTACAATAACTTTTTTACCTGTTTTCAGAATAATATGAATAAAAACGGTAAATTATATTCAAAAAATGTATTTTTTTATGCAAAATCTACACACAGAACAAAAAATACGTCCAAAAATAACATTGAACCGACCTCCAAAAGTCAGAGCATAAAATTCTGACAATCAGAAGATCGGTTCTTTTTTAATAGCTTGTGTCAAGCACCGGTGCCGCCGTATCATTGTATACAGGCACATCATATGCCTTTACCGCCTGCGGGAACATTCTGAATATTCTTTCAATATTAACAGCCTGCTGAGTTGCCCAGCCTATATCGGTAGCATACTGATGCTGACCGGGACTTTGCGGATTCCACAACATCTTATACAACGTATTCTGACGTACGCCCGACGCATTCACATAATATTTACTTATCCATGCCGCACCGCCTATAATAGCCGATGAGACAGTTGTCCATCCTTCGTTGTAGGCATATTTTGAGCCTGAATATACTGCGCTGTCATCATACGCACCAATTCCGTACATATTATATACAATCTGTCCGTTTACATTAACTCCCGTTGAAAGCTGCGAGGTACCATTACCCGTTTCCAGACAAGCATGTGCAACAAGATATATTTCAGAAACATTATACCGCTTTGCAGCATCAATGAAGTCACGTGCATGACCTCTCAGAATACCCTTATCCGACAGGAACGAATTAAGCGAAGCTTCACTTATTCCGTTAGAGTGCGACAAATCAAGGAACTGATATTTATATGCACCCATATAATAGCTGTTCGGATCCATACTTTCAGCAGTCTGCTGTCTTGAGGCAAGCTTTCGTCCTCCGTCATATTTCGGCGGCGGATTTAGTCCCATCTGAATATCTACAAGCTCCGACAGATTAATATCATAATGAGTATATGTTACGTCACCGTTTGTAACGGCATAACCGCTGCTTTCATCGTACAAATCAAACGGATCCTTTGAATCCGATGGCTGAATTGTCAGATTTATCACATCGGATTTACCATTAATCGAAGTAACCCTTATCTGCGCAGTTCCTTCCTTAAGTGCCGTAATCTTTCCCGTCTGACTGACGGTTGCTGCATTATTATTTGTACTCTCCCACTTAAGTGTCTTGTTCTTCGCATTAGACGGAAAAATTGATGCAATAACACGCATCGACTCACCCACACGCAGATATGCGTTTTCCTTATGCTCATTTTCAATCGTTACACTTTCAACATTAACCGAATAGTTAACAACCGTCACAAAGCATTTCGCAGTAAATTTACCATCCCTCGTTGAGGCAATGATTTCAGTCATACCTGCACTTACAGGTCTTACATGACCGTTTTCGTCAACTGTTGCAATATCTGTATTTTTACTCGACCACACAACATTCTGATTACTTGCATTCGCAGGTGAAACTCTGTATTCCAGAAGCTGTCCTGTGCTTCCCATATAAAGCGTCACTGAGCTTTTAGGCAGATAAATTCCGTCAACCGGCTGAATAACTCTTACAGTCACAAGCTTTTTCGCTTTCTTTCTGCCATTTTCAACGCTGACAGTAATTTTTGCCACACCGGGATTTTTTGCGGTTATAGTTCCCCATGCGTCTACCTCAGCAATATTTTCATCATCCGATGAATACATCACCTCGGTATCCTGAAGCTTTACAGGGTATACGGTTGCATCAACATTTGCATAAATATCACCGTCAAGATACATTACGTGCGTGCTTTTTTTTACCGTCACGGAAACACCGAGCATGTCATATTCAATATGCTCACTGAACGGTTCATAAAAGCCAACGCCCTTTATACGTGTTTCTTCTTTACCGTTACGGACAAGCGAGGTCACAAATAAAGCTGCAAAAAACATCAGTACGCACACGAAAACTGAAATAACGGCAGCCGTTCTGTATTTATTTCCAAAAAACCATCTGAGCCGCATAATGACGTATTCGGACGTTCTGCGACCGCTCGGCATTAGTTTCATAAATATCTTCCTCTATACTTATTCTCAATATCATTTTATCAGTACGGTCCGAAAAGTCAAGAAACCAGAGATATTGTTCAAAAAAAATTTACTTTTTAAATCTGTCGTTAATATATTGATTTGCCGTAAGCTCCATAGTATCGTCAAGCTCGGATAAACCTTCAAAATCAGGATACTTTTTACGAAGCGCTTTTTCAAGCACATAATCACACAGCTTCGGATTTTTCGGGAACAACGGTCCATGCAGATACGTTGCAACAACATTTTTGTAAACCACTCCCTCATATCCGCTCTTTTCATCGTTTCCGTATCCGTTGATTACTTTTCCGAGCGGCGTATGATTTCCTATGTCGGTTCTTCCGCCATGATTTTCAAAGCCAACAATATTGTCATTAATCAAATCCGACTTAACCACACAATCGCCTATCAGACGTTTTTTACCAAGTACGGTTTTAATGTCAAGAATACCCAGACCTTCAATTGTTTCATTTTCAAGTTTGTACTCTTTACCCAACAGCTGATAACCGCCGCATACAGCAACAAACACACCATCATTTTCAATGTATTCCTTAATTTTGCCTTTATCCGCCAAAAGCTTTGAGCACACAATCCTCTCCTCACGGTCACTGCCACCACCGAGGAATACAATATCCACACCGGACAAATCAAGCCCCGAGCTTTCCGAAGTGAATGTATCTGTTATTACATCAATTCCACGCCACTGTAGTCTTTTTTTCATACATTCTATATTTCCCTTATCGCCGTAAAGGTTCAGTAAGTCGGGATACAAATGAAGAATTTTCAATTCCATATATAATACAGCCTTTCTGCTATTATTTATAATATTTTTTATAAAGCTCTTTTAACACGTTTTCCGTTGGGTACATAGCGGTATAGTTCACCATCACATACACCACCTCCGAATCAGTTTCAAGAGTACGCGTTATTGCTTCGGACATGTTATCAGTAATCAAATCAGGAATTATATCTGCATACTTGAATCTCAGACCCAAATCCCACATTCTCATACCGCTTACCGTAAGCGTGACAAGCTCTTCATTTTTAACTTTATCAAAATCAACATCCCAAAGCCACGAAATATCCTGACCATCGCTTACCTTATCGTTTATTGCAATAATAACGTCTTTTTTGCGTTTGTCGGAATTTAGTGTTGAAATAGCCTGATTAAATCCCGCAGGATTTTTTGAAAGGCTGAGAATTACAGGTTTATTAAAATTAAACTCCTGCATTCTGCCAATCTGCGGCTTGTACGCCTCAAGAAGCTTTTCAAAATTTTCAGTACTTTCCCCTACTACTTCAATCGCTCCGTAAACCGCAATAATATTATAAATATTATAAAACCCCTTCTGATTTACCGACACACGCTGTCCGTTTATTGTAAAACTCATAGGTGTGTCAAGAGAAATTTCCGTTGCCTCAAAATCAATCTGCGGACGCTTAAAGTCACATTCCGTACAATAATAATCGCCCAGCTGACTGTAGTGATAAAAATTATATTTCTGTTCTGCACCGCAAACGGGACAAAATCTGCCTTCCCTTGTATCGTCTTCATCATCGAGAACCTTTTGGGAAATACCAAAATACTTTGCTTCTCTTTCAAGTATATATCCAAACTGAGCCGAAAGCGGGTCATCGCCGTTTAAAACAAGCTTAATATCAGGTGCCTTTTCTATAGCCTTTTTAATAAAGCCTGCCGTAAGCTCAATTTCACCGTAGCGGTCGAGCTGGTCTCTGAATAAATTTGTCACCACAAGCACGTCGGGAGTTATGTGGTCAAATACAATCGGAGTATATGCCTCGTCCACCTCAAAGCAGGCGTAATCGGCACTTAGCTTACCAAAAATATTTACCTCCTGCAAAAATGCAGTCGCCACACCTGTAAGCATATTTGCGCCTATCCTGTTACAAAGAACACGATACCCTTTTGCTTCAAGTGCAGTGCATATAAGATTGTTTGTTGTTGTTTTACCGTTCGTACCGCAGGTTACTATAATATCCTTTTTTACGCACTTACGTATTCCTTTTACAAGCTCGGGATATATTTTAAGAGCAATCTTTCCCGGTCCGGACGATGATTTCTTTCCGCACAGCTTACCTGCAACGGTAAGAAGCTTTCCTGTCCATATTGCCAATAATCTTCTCATACACCTTTATCCTCTCGTCATATTTTTTGCATTTACTTTTTCCTATGACATTATACTATATTTTTTTTTGTTTTGCAATAAATATTGAATATATTCTTTTTATATGTTAAAATATACTATGGTGATTTTAATGAAAACTAATTATCAGATTATGCTCGATAAAGAGCTCAAAAATATTTTAAAGGAAAATAAACGTCCGTCACTGCTTTTACACGCATGCTGTGCACCGTGCTCGTCGTATGTACTGGAGTATCTCAATAAATATTTTGATATTACCGTATTTTTCTATAATCCCAACATTTCACCTGAGAGCGAATTTACATATCGCCTCGCAGAGCTTAACCGTCTTATAGGCGAAGCAAGCTATGAAAACATTGTAAACGTCATTTCTCCCGAATATGACAGCAGTGTGTTTTTTGAAATGGCAAAGGGCATGGAAAACCTTCCCGAAGGCGGCGAAAGATGCTTTAAGTGCTATGAACTGCGGCTTCGTGAAAGCGCAAAAGCAGCAAAGCAGCTCGGTTTTGATTATTTTACAACCACGCTTTCCATAAGTCCGCACAAGAATGCGCAAAAGCTCAACGAAATAGGCGAAAAATTATCCACTGAATTTGGTGTGAAATATCTGTATTCCGACTTCAAGAAGAAAAATGGATATAAACGCTCATGTGAGCTTTCCGAAAAACACAGGTTGTATCGTCAGGACTACTGCGGATGTGTTTTTTCAAAAGCGGCACGTCAGGAGCAAAAAAGTTAACCTTATGATATTTGACAAATTTATTTTTTGTGATATACTGATTGTATAAATTATTTACAGAAAGGCTTGGAAAAGAAAATGGCAGAAGAATGTACACACGATTGTTCAAGCTGTTCGCAGAACTGCGACAGCAGAAAATCAGAAATTACTTTTGAAAAACCTCACGATCTTTCAGATATAAAGAAGGTTATTGCGGTAGTATCAGGAAAAGGCGGAGTGGGTAAGTCGATAGTGACTTCAATGCTTTCTGTTATGATGAACAGAAAAGAGCATAAAACCGCTATACTTGATGCAGACATAACAGGTCCTTCAATCCCGAAGGCGTTCGGTCTTACCGAAAAGGCTCAGGGCGCAGAGGACGGAATTTATCCCGTAACCACTAAAAACGGAATAAACGTTATGTCACTAAATCTGCTTGTGGAAAATGATACAGACCCGGTATTATGGAGAGGCCCTGTTATTTCAGGAGCTGTTACTCAGTTCTGGAAGGACGTTATATGGGGCAATGTTGACTATATGTTTGTGGATATGCCTCCCGGCACCGGCGACGTACCGCTTACAGTTTTCCAGTCACTCCCTATCGACGGAATTATTATTGTAACCTCACCTCAGGAGCTTGTTTCCATGATTGTGGAAAAGGCTGTGAATATGGCAGAAATGATGAATGTGCCTATCTTGGGTATAGTCGAGAACATGTCGTATTTCAAATGTCCCGACTGTGGCAAGGAGCATAAAATCTTCGGCGAAAGCCATATTGATGAAATTGCCGCAAAGCACAATATCAAAGCAGTTGCAAAGCTTCCTATGGACGCTGAATTTGCCTCATACTGCGATAAGGGCATGATTGAAGATGTACTTTGTCCTGAGCTTGACGCTATTATAGATGCAATAGAGTAAGAATAGGCTTAATTTAAAACACAAAAAAACAGATGCTTCGGCATCTGTTTTTTTTGTATTTACCTTAGATTATTTACCCCACGAAACGAGCACGTATGCAACGTCCTTTGAGTCAATCATACCGTCACGGTTAAGGTCATACTGTGCTTTTTCATCTGCAATTGTCTTTGCAGTCGGTGTTGCGAAGTATGATACTACTGCTGAAAGGTCGTAGATGTTGATGTTATCATCCTTTACAATGTCACCTGCAAGGAAGGTTACTGTTTCTTCACTTGCTTCATTGTCTGCTTCCACTGCCTTGTCTGCATCCATAACGTTGTTCCAGAATGTAAGTACCTTTACTGAATCCTTTGCATTGTCCATTGTTACGTCATATGCAAATGTTCTGTAGCCGGCACCTGATACTGTTACTGTGTATGTTCTGCCCTTTGTAAGTACAACATTATCTATAACATAGTTACCATCTGTATCCATGTCAACGTCGCCGTTTGTACCAAGGTCATATACAAAGTTTTCAGCTGTCAGCGGAGTAATGTCACCGCCTGTAATTACAACCTTCATGTCCTGATATTCTGCCGCACTTTTCTCTACTGCATTCGGGAATGTTACGTTGATTTTGAGGTTTCTTGAAGGTACAGCGATAGTCTGCTCGCCTGTATTTGATGTATTAAGGTCAAGCTCACCTACTGTATTTGAATTAAGTGTCTTACCTCCGGGGATAAAGGTATCAACTATATTGTTATGAATTTTTGTTGCATGAACCGCATTTGTTTCGTTAGCTGTAGCACTGTTGTCAACTGCCAATGTGTATGTACCGTAACCGGATACCTTAACCTTACCAATCACAAGCTCTTTACCTGTGTCGGGAGTTACTGCTGTAACACTGCCGTCCTTGCTTGCAAAGCTGAACATATAACGGTTTTCTGTTTTGGGAGTTACATTTATATTGTCAACTGCGATAATCTTATATGCAAGTTCTCCGCCCGTAACTGCCTCTTCATCAAGCTTGAATGTAAGATCAGCAGAATTTAATCTGTTGATGTCTCTTTCATCATTTGCAACAAGAACGATATTGTAATCGTGTTCGCCTTCAAGACTGTTGTCAAGTTTATCGAATCTTACCTTGATTGTATCAGCTTCAAGTATAGCTGCTTCAACGTCTTCCTCTGTAACACCGTTGTCTGCTGCAAACGGCATAATTGTTACATCAGCTACGCTGTCTGCATCAAGATACTTAAGGTCGCTTTCTGTTGCAACAAGATTGTTGTTTCTTGCACCGGTCGCTGTTAAATCTTCCGGATTGCCATCGTTAACCTCATTCATTTCAAAGCTGTCAGCAGGATTTTTATCTTTATTCCATGAATTACCGCTAACCTTGCTGAAATCAGTATTATCATCTATAGCTACAGTATATGCACCAAGAACCGGAACATTCAACTTTGTGCCATAGCACCATGTTTCAGTATTGGAATAATTGTCTTTAATTTCAATATCTGTAGCACAAGCAACACCTACAATACCACCGACATTGCCAATATCCCAACTCTTATAATTTGCTGTAATGATACCTTCAACATAACAGCCCTTGATAGAATTTACTTCTGCCTGAGCCTGTCCTATAATACCGCCGACAGCTGCATAACCTGAAATATTTCCCTTTACCCAACAGCCTGTAGCTCTGATACTTGCCACACCTGACAATCCACCAACCTGCAGTGCATTACCGGTAATATTTCCTTCAAATCCACAATTGTCCATAGTTGTGTAACCATGACCAACTAATCCGCCGACATATCTTACTGCCCAATTAGTAGAAAGCTCTGCATTTTTTACAACTACATTGCTAAGCTTTGCAGTAAATGCTGTGCCTGCTAATGCAGCACTTCTTTCGCCAAGATTATATCCTTCAACGCCATCAATTGTAAGATTTTTTACAACTGCAGGCTTTTCAGGATTATTTCCAAGCTGCCCGAAGAATCCTGTATAAGTAGCATTTCCAACTAAACACAAGTTGCTTATTATCTTATCATTACCGTCAAATTCACCCTGGAACGCATTTGAAGATGTGCCAATAGGAGTCCAGTTCATCTGTTCAAGATCAATATCTTCCATCAATTTAACATAGATGTATTTGCCAGCATATGCTCCGTCATTAACGTTTTTAGCAAGCTTTACAAGCTCTGTAAGGTTGTTGATAAGATAGGGAGCCGCCTGTGTACCTTCACCCTTAAACGGAGCCACTTCAATCTCGCCCTTTATAGAAGCATCCGTTGCAATAACATCTGTCGCACTTTTTCCTTCCGGATAACTGTTGTCTGCTTTAAGTGCAATTTTGCTGTTTTCATTATTTGCACAAAGGAGAGCATTTTCACCAAACTCATTTTCGGTAAATACTACATTGTTCTCGCTCCAAAGATTTACTGTTATATCGATTTGATTGTCTACAAAACTAATATTTTTAGGTGAACCAAACTCAACCAATCCTGTTGCAATATTACATCCGGAAATTACAGTATCAGCTCCTGCACCTTCCGCAAGATGGATTGAAGCAAAAGAATAATCACCAGTAAATGTACAGTCAGTAATTTCTATACCGTCACCTGAAGGACAACAGTAGTTCATTGCTGAATAACTGCTTGAACCAACAAAATCACAACGTGTAAAATCTGCATCACCAACGAAATGAATACCACTGTTGCCTGCTCCCGTAGTGATAAAATCACAATCTACAAATTCAAGATCGCACGCATAACCATTCCATGTATCATGTGCATAAATTAAAGGATTGAACTGTTGATTTATCGCCACACCATTGTCTGTAAATTTAATATTTTCAAATTTACCTGTAAAATACGGTAAAAACAACCAGTTGTCACCACCGCAATCAATAGTCACATCACCGTCACCTTTAAAGTTCAGTGTAAGTCCTCGCGCTGCCCCACCATTATTTGCAAAATCAAATCCATCATATTCACCTGGTGCTAAAACTATAGTTTCGCCACCTGTTGCGTTTGCTACTGCTGATTGCAGTTCTTCAGTTGTTGTGACATTTACTGTGTTCTCCACATCCGCCAAAACATTGAAGCTCATTGATGTCAAAAGCATTGCTGTTGCAACTGCTGATGACAAAATCTTTTTGAAATCCATATAATTTCCTTCTTTCTTTAGATTTTTATTTTTGGTACGTATTACCCGACGTAACTTCGGGCTAATGCTCTTTGGATTTTTCTTTTTTCCTTTTCTCCCCTTTCTTTTTTGGAAAAATATCATTTCTCCTCAAAGCACATAATCACCCGGGACCTTTACGACCGAATTATATGCTTTGAAAGAGTGCGGAAATTATTCCGCACCGCCAACACGGAAAAGAAAAAAGCAGGTTTGCTTTTAGCAAGATGTGTTAGGGTTGGTTATGGCTTTTTTCTTTGTTCGTGTAGGACGCATTGTTTTTTATAAATTGTAGTTTATTGTTGTGATGTATATTATGATATTGTAGGGGACGATGCCTACATCGTCCCGTTGTTATGTTCACGGGCGGATGTGGGCATCCGCCCCTACAAGAGTAAATTATATATAGTTGCAAACAATTATCCCGCTGTAGGGACATGCGTCCTCGACTGTCCTTTTATGGATAATTT
>JAXJRQ010000142.1:0-3480 GCA_036310525.1 Clostridia bacterium | reverse complement strand
CTTACAAAAAAGGACAGATATGCACCTGTCGGAAAAAGCACAAACAGCGTGAGCGGAGTTTTACGGTGCAGTGCAAAGGGATTTTTTGGCTTTGTCATATGTGATGATGAAGCAATGGAGGACATTTTTGTTTCGGGTGATGAAATGCATGGTGCGCTCGACGGTGATCGTGTAATTGTGAAAATTCTTTCTGGTGATGCAAGGGATGCGCATAAAAACGGGCGCATTACGAAAATTATTGAGCGTGCAAATAAAACCGTTGTCGGTGTTGCAATTTCACGTAAGAAGGATGTTCTTTGCGTGCAGGCGGACAACCGCAAAATTTATGAGCTTATACGCATAAATGAAGAAAATTCAATGGAAGCGATAATAGGCGACCGTGTGGCGGTTGAAATTACCGATTATGCCGCAAACGGTACGATTTGGGGAAGAGTGCTTTCAATTCTTGGCGGCAGTGATTCGCTTAAAAGCTGTATTGAGGGAGTTATACTGGAAAGTGGAGTTAAAAGTGAATTTTCACCCGAAACGCTCTCGCATGCTCAGGAAATACAAAATCACGTGAGCGAAAAGGATACAGAAGGCAGACTGGATTTAAGAGAAAAGCTTATTTTTACGATAGACGGTGATACGGCACGTGATTTTGATGATGCCGTTTCAGTGGACATGCTTGAAAACGGGAATTATTACCTTGGCGTGCATATTGCAGATGTTTCGCATTATGTGACGAAAAATTCACCGCTTGACAAGGAGGCACTGTTGCGTGGTACAAGCATTTATCTTGCCGACCGTGTAATTCCGATGCTTCCCGAAAAGCTTTCAAACGGAATATGCAGTTTAAATCCCAATGAGGACAGACTCACTTTGTCGGTGTTTATGGAAATAAACCGTGACGGAGCAGTAATAAACCACAGTATTGAAAAATCGGTTATATGCTCAAAGGAGCGCATGACCTATAATATTGTAACTGCAATGCTTGAGGGTGAAGAATACCCTGCACAGTATGAGTATCTGATGCCTACACTTGAAAAAATGCGTGAGCTTGCGAAGATTTTATCGGACAAACGTCAAAGACGTGGTGCGATACAGTTTGAATTTCCCGAAACTGCCGTACTGGTCGATGAAAATGGTGAACCGATTGAAATCGGCAGAGAACAAAGGGGAATTTCAAATGGCATAATAGAAGAATTTATGCTTTGTGCGAATGAAACCGTTGCGGAATATGCATTCTGGGCAGATTTACCGTTCATATACAGAATTCACGAACAGCCATCTACTGAAAAAATAACGGCTTTTAATGAGTTTATACGCAATTTCGGACTTTTGATAAAGGGTGGTAAGGACGGAGAAATTCATCCCAAGTCATTACAGCAAATACTTGACAGTGTTACGGGTACACCCGAGGAGAGAATGGTTGCATCCAAGATGCTGCGTTCGCTTATGAAAGCGGAATATAATACGGAGAATAAAGGGCATTTCGGACTTGCGGCAAAATATTATTGCCATTTCACATCACCCATACGCCGTTATCCTGACCTTGCAATACACAGAATTTTAAAGGCGTTTATCAGCGGCAAAGAACTTGAATGTGGTGATATTAACAAGGTTGCAAAGCATTCGAGTGATTGTGAAATTACGGCAGAGGGCATGGAACGTTCGGTTGAGGATTTGATGAAAACGGCATATATGTCAAATCATATCGGTGAATGCTTTGAAGGCGTCGTATCGGGCGTAACGAGATTTGGTATGTTTGTTGAGCTTGAAAATTCAATCGAGGGACTTGTCCGAGTGGAAAATATGTCAGGCGATTATTATGAATATGACGAGGATAACGCTGTACTTCTTGGGGTGCGTACGGGAAAAAGCTATCGTATTGGCGATGGTGTCGAGATTGCCGTTGCACATACCGATATACTTTCAAGACAGATTGATTTTGTCTTAAGGAGCGACCTTAACAGACAGACATTCAGAAAGTTTGATAAAAAACCTGTATATAAAATCAAAAATAACGTACAAATGAAAAAGTTTGTGAGAAAGAAGAAAAGATAATGGATAAATTTGAATTGATAGTGCCTGTTCTTTTTGGACTTGAGGCGTTTGCGGCAAAGGAGATAAGAAGACTCGGCTATGAAACAACCTCAGTTGAGGACGGAAGAGTTACATTTATGGGCGATTATGAAGCAATCTGCCGTGCGAATATGTGGCTTCGTACGGGCGAAAGAGTGCTCATAAAAGTCGGTGAATTCGATGCGACCTCGTTTGAGGAATTGTTTGAAAAAACGTATGCTCTTGACTGGGAAAGATGGATAGGCAAAAATGATGCATTTCCCGTTAAAGGTCATTGTATAAAATCACAGCTTGCGAGCGTGAGGGACTGTCAGGCGATTATAAAGAAAGCTGTTGCAAAAAAGCTTTCGTCAAAATACGGTATAGAATGGCTTTCGGAGGAGGGTGCAAATTATCAGATACAGTTTGCGCTGATGAAGGACAGAGTCACACTGATGATTGATACATCGGGAGACAGTCTGCATAAACGTGGCTACAGACAAAACTCCAATCTTGCACCGCTTCGTGAAACGATAGCGGCGGCAATGGTCATAATGAGCTATTGGAAATTTGAGTATCCGCTTTGCGATCCGTTTTGCGGTTCGGGAACAATTCCGATTGAGGCGGCAATGTTTAAGAAAAACATTGCACCGGGACTTAATCGCAGATTTGCGGCGCAGGAGTTTTCACAGATAGAAGCGAAAGCATGGGAAGCGGCAATTGAGGAAGCAAAGTCGCTTGAAAAGGATATTCCGCTTGAAATTTATGCATATGACATAGATAAGGAAACCACACTTCTTGCCGCAGAAAATGCACGAAAAGCAGGTGTCGGTGAATATATAAAAACAGATGTTGGTGATGCACGTAAATTTTTCCTTGATAAACCATACGGTACAATAATATGTAATCCTCCGTACGGTGAGCGTATGAGCGATAAGAAAGAATGTGAAGAGCTGTACCGCCAAATCGGAAAAAGCTTTTCAAAGCTTGATAAATGGTCGTACTATATTCTCACCTCGCATGAGGGATTTGAGGATGTATTCGGCAAAAAGGCGAATAAAAAACGTAAATTATATAACGGTATGCTTAAATGTAACGTATATCAGTATTTTGGAGAAAAGCAGAAATAACTGCGAAAAAGATTAAAATGTAATTGCAGGCGTATGCTAGCTAAAAAATCCAGTCCATATGAGGTGTACTTTAAAGGATAGTTAATAAAAATGCTGAACGATTGATTTCGTTCAGCATTTTATCGTAAGATTCGGCAGTTTCTGACGAATCTCTTGTAGCACACTACAACAACTAAAATTTTACATTTATTCATGTAGGGTGCAGCGTTTACGCATGCATCGAAAACGGTTTGTCTAAAACTCCCAAACCCTACAAACAACCATTTTCGCCGTAGGGACAGGCGTCCTCGACTGTCCGTTTATGGTT
>JAXJRQ010000141.1:0-15878 GCA_036310525.1 Clostridia bacterium | reverse complement strand
GTTAAACAGTAATTATTGAATTTTGTGTGGTATGGCAATTATATCATAAAACAATAAAAAAGTAAAGAATTTTGTGATATAAATTTTAATTTATAGGGGTGTTTTGCGTTTGTGATTGTAGGGGAGGGTCTCTGTGCCCTCCCGTAATATATTTGTGCACGGGAGGGGATGGAACCCCTCCCCTACGGTGGGATAATTGTTTACATCCCGATAAATTACAATTTGTTTATTTAACATAAAACTGTTGACAATATATTATTTTTGTAATATAATGTTAGAGAAAAATAATAAAAGCGTCGATGGAGACAGTAGTGTGCCATGAAAGTCAAAGCGAACCGGGGACGGTGTAAGCCCGGCGGCGAGTAGCGGCAATGACGAAAATCACTCCGGAGCTGCGGACTGAAATCAATTTTTGTAAGTAAGTTTTGCCGGGTTTCTCCCGTAACAGAGAACGCATATGCAGGTATGTCGGGTGGTATAGCGAAGGTGCAGGCTTTCGTCTCGGTACTGAGGCGGAAGCCTTTTGTTTTGAGATTACCCAAAGGCATAAAACAAATTCTTTAGGAGGCGAGTTTATGTACAAAAAGGTTGACCCTAATCTTAACTTTGTTGAGAGAGAAAAAAAGGTCGAAGAATTCTGGAAAGAAAATGATATTTTCAAAAAGAGTATTAAACAGCGTGAGGGCGGTGAGGTTTATACGTTTTATGACGGCCCTCCGACTGCTAACGGTAAGCCGCATATCGGTCACGTGCTTACACGTGTAATCAAGGATATGATTCCACGTTACCGTGCCATGAAAGGCTGTAAGGTTTTAAGAAAAGCCGGTTGGGACACTCATGGTCTGCCGGTTGAGCTTGAAGTTGAGAAAAAGCTTGGTCTTGACGGTAAGGAGCAGATTGAAAACTACGGACTTGAACCGTTTATCAAGGAATGTAAGGAAAGCGTATGGAAGTACAAGGGTATGTGGGAGGATTTCTCAGGAACTGTAGGCTTCTGGGCAGACATGGACGACCCGTACGTAACATATGAAAACGACTTTATTGAATCCGAATGGTGGGCACTTAAGAAAATATGGGAAAGAGGACTTTTGTATAAGGGACATAAAATTGTACCTTACTGTCCACGATGCGGAACTCCGCTTTCGTCACACGAGGTTGCACAGGGTTATAAGGACGTCAAGGAAAGAAGTGCTACAGCAAAATTTGCTGTTAACGGTGAAGAAAACACATACTTCCTTGCATGGACAACAACTCCGTGGACACTTCCTTCAAACGTTGCGCTTTGTGTAAATCCTGTTGAGGAATACGTAAAAATCAAGGTTGAGGACACATACTACATCCTTGCAAAAGCACTTGTGGGTGCAAATTTCGAGGGCGATTATGAAATTGTTGAGGAATACAGCGGTAAAGACCTTGAATACAAGGAATATACTGCGCTTTATCCGAGCAATAAGCTTAAGGAAAAGGCGTACTACGTAACATGTGCTGACTATGTAACACTTACAGACGGTACAGGTATAGTTCATATTGCGCCTGCATTCGGTGAAGACGACGCAAATGTCGGCAGAGAATACGGACTTCCGTTCTTGCAGCTTGTAGATGGTAAGGGTGAAATGACAGAGGACACATTATGGCCCGGCGTATTCTGTAAGGATGTTGACAAGGAAGTTCTTGCAGACCTTGACAAGCGTGGCTTGCTGTTCAATGCTCCCAAGTTTGAGCATAGCTATCCGTTCTGCTGGAGATGTGATACACCGCTTATCTACTATGCAAGAGATACATGGTTCATTAAGATGACAGCAGTTAAGGATGACCTTATAAAGAATAATCAGACAATTAACTGGATACCGAAGTCAATTGGTGAGGGACGTTTCGGCTCATGGCTTGAAAATGTTCAGGACTGGGGACTTTCACGTAACCGTTACTGGGGTACTCCGCTTAATATCTGGGAATGTGAATGTGGACACAGACACGTTATCGGCTCAATCGAAGAGTTGAAATCCATGTCGGATAACTGTCCTGAAGATATTGAGCTTCACAGACCGTTTATTGATGCTGTTACAATCAAGTGCAGCGAGTGCGGTAAGGAAATGCACAGAGTTCCTGAAGTTATCGACTGCTGGTTTGACTCAGGTGCAATGCCGTTTGCACAGTGGCATTATCCGTTTGAAAACGAGGATATATTCAAAGAGAATTTCCCTGCAAACTTCATCAGTGAAGCTGTTGACCAGACAAGAGGATGGTTCTATTCACTGCTTGCAGAATCAACGCTTCTCTTTAATGAAGCACCGTACAAGAACGTTATCGTTCTCGGACTTGTTCAGGACGAAAACGGACAGAAGATGTCAAAGTCAAAGGGCAATGCGGTTGACCCGTTTGAAGCACTTGAAAAGCATGGCGCAGACGCTGTAAGATGGTACTTCTATTCAAACAGTGCACCATGGCTTCCCAACAGATTCCATGACGCCGCTGTAACAGAGGGACAGAGAAAGTTTATGGGTACATTGTGGAACACATATGCATTCTTTGTACTTTATGCAAATATAGATAATTTTGACGCAACCAAGTATACACTTGACTATGACAAGCTTTCTGTAATGGATAAGTGGATTTTGTCAAGACTTAATACAACAGTAAAAACTGTTGATGAATATCTTGAAAACTATAAGATTACAGAAACTTCAAGAGTTTTACAGAGCTTTGTTGATGATTTGTCAAACTGGTACGTAAGACGTTCAAGAATACGTTTCTGGGTAAAGGATATGCCTCAGGATAAGATAAATGCATATATGACGCTGTATACTGCACTTGTCACAATCTGTAAGGCAGCTGCACCGATGATTCCGTTTATGACTGAGGATATTTATCAGAATCTTGTAAAGAGCCTTGATAATGATGCTCCCGAAAGTATTCATCTTTGCGATTTCCCTGCATATGATGAGTCTATGATCGATGCAAAGCTTGAAGATTCAATGAAGGAAGTTCTTGATATTGTTGTATTGGGAAGAGCCTGCAGAAACACTGCTAACATAAAGAATCGTCAGCCGATTGGTAAGATGTATGTGAAGGCTGATACTGAGCTTGATGAGTTCTATAAGGAAATCATTGAAGATGAGCTTAATATTAAGAATGTTGAGTTCACAAAGGATGTATCTGCATTTACGTCATATACATTCAAGCCTCAGCTCAAGACCTTAGGCAGACGCTTTGGTAAGAATATCGGCGAGGTTAAGAATATCCTTGCTGAAATTGACGGAAACGCCGCAATGGCGGAGCTTAATTCAACAGGCGTATTAAAAATCAAGGTTGACGGCATAGACGAAGACCTTGAAAGAGAAGATTTGCTTATTGAATCAGCTCAGTGCGAAGGCTATGTTTCGGATTCAGATTACGGCATAACCGTAGCGCTTGAAACAACCTTAAGTGAAGAGCTTATCGAAGAAGGCTTTGTTCGTGAAATCATTTCAAAAATCCAGACGATGCGTAAGGATTCAGATTTTGAGGTTATGGACCATATCAGAATTTATGAGTCGGGCTGTGAAAAGCTTAAGGGTATTATGGAAAAGAATGCCGAAACAATCAAGGATGAAACACTTGCCGATGAAATTGTTTTTGATGCTGACTATGCGAACTCAAAGGAATGGAATATTAACGGCGAAAGCGTAAAGCTTGGTGTTGAACGTTTATAAAATGCACTAACGGGGAGTTGCAATAGCAGCTTCCCGTTTGAACTTATAAGGAGGATGTCTATGCTTCAGATATATTGCGGTGACGGTAAAGGTAAAACCACTGCGGCAGTGGGCGCTTGTGTAAGAATGCTCGGTTATGGCAAAAAGGTACTTTTTGTTCAGTTTCTCAAGGATTTTTCGGGCGGAGAAATTAAAATGCTAAAACAGCTTGGCGCAACGGTTTTATGTTGTGAAAATAATTACGGCTTCTGGAAGGACTTATCCGAAGCTGAAAAAGCTATGCAGCTTGAGGAGCATAACCGTAACATACTTTATGTAAAATCGCACATGTCGGAATTTGATATGATTGTACTGGATGAAATCTGTGCGGCACATATGCTTGGTGCGGTGTGCTGTGACGGTGTAAAATACATTATTGAAAACTACACCGGTGAGCTTATTCTGACGGGACGTGAGCCTTGTGAATTTTTTGTTGAAAAGGCTGACTACATTTCATGCATTGAAAAAGAAAAGCATCCGTTTGATAACGGTATTTTGGCACGTGAGGGTATAGAATACTAAACATAAAAAGCTGTCTCAATATATCAAAAATGATTATTGAAACAGCTTTTTATATTATATATTTTTCAATTCAACTTCCGAAACTGTGTATGAACCGTCTTCGTTTTTTATGGATTCTTTTAGCGCAAGTTCAATTACACTGTTCCCTTCAAGCATTTTTATATTTACCAGATATATACCCTCGGAGGCTTTTTCGTCAAGCTCTCCGAATATTTTAACATCTGATTTTTCGCCGCCTTCAATCAGTCGGTTATCAAAATCTGGATTTTCAAATTCATATTTTTCGCCGGTGTTTTTGTTTACAAGTGAGAGGATTAGTCTGTATTTATAATACGCTTTTGCAAATCCCATGTTTTCCAATTCAAACACAAATGCACACGGTGCTGATTTATACATTGTTTCGTTATGCGAAACGGTGTTTATAATGTACCAGTAACCAAGTCTGTTCGCAAGATATTCCGTAAGATGATAGTACTCTTTAAGCCAGTCTTCGGGGTATGTATGAAATCCGCAAAAAGTAGCACGGGTGCGTTTGATTGCCTCCACTATTCCCAGACCGTCCTTGCTAATATCCCTCGTGTACGTCTTCATATGTGCAAATTCAATATCAACCGGACCGTTTTCGTACATTCTGTCAAACAATTCTGCCTCTTTCAGGGCATGATACCTTTTTCTGTAGTAACTTACCATGATAGAATCATCTCTTATTCCCAAACCAAGACTCATGCAAAAATCATACAATTCCTGTCTTTCTTCGCTTGTATAGTGGTTAAGACAGCTAATATAGTCATCGTTCATTAAAACAAGCTTGTTTTTGAAATGCTTCTTGTGGAGATATGCATGCTTTTTAAGTACCTCAAGAGGTGCACTTTTTTTAGAAGTGTGATATACGTGTCCTTCGCCCCAGTTGCCGTAACTGCCGAGGTCTACAAATTCAACTCTCGGGTCATTGTCGAATTTTGCGGCAAAATTTTCGAGAAATTTATCGAGATATTTCAGGAATAACTCATCGCCATAATCAGGTTCCCATACAAGATGAAATTTTGTGTTAGGGTCATTCGGGTCGACAATTCTTCCGATTGATTCATCATATTCATACCACTCAGGACATTCTTCCGGTGTGGGAGGGTAAAACATGCCCTTACAACCCATTTCGTACAGCCATTTCGGAGTGGCAAAGCACATAGATTCATCACATTCATTACAGCATATACGGAAAGAAAATTTGTAACCGAGCTTCCCCCATTTATCCATTATTTCATCAACTTCATTCCAGTTAAATTCATCCGGAGAATCAGGTTGAATGTCTGCCCAGTCAAGGCGCAGATAAAGATGATTAAGTCCCGGAAAATTTTTATAAGTTTCACCATCGGGGGTTTTGTCACGATATAAACCATTTCGCATGCCGTTATCAACAAAATGCCAGTACCATCCTTTGTGGGGATTTTTTAGAACTCTTTTGTCGTCGGCGACAGAATCGAGATTTTTTTTGATAATCATAGTCGAAACCAAATCCTTTCATAAGCTTGTACATGAATTATATCATCACACTGTAATTGAAGCAAGTATCAAAAATATTTGTAAGTATCATTTTTGGGGAATATATAAGGAGAATTTTTATAAACTACTTGCAATAATCGTAAAAATATAGTAAAATGTATAATGAATAGTTTTATTCAAAAATAGGATGGGAAATTTTCTTTTATTATGGATAATAAGGTTTCAATAGTAAAGTGTGACAGGTATTCGCAGGTACGCAGTGCCATAGATGAAGCTGTTTCGCTTATAGGCGGAATGAGCCGTTTTGTTAAAAAGGGTGATAAGGTTCTTATTAAACCGAATTTTGTTATGAAAAAGTCACCTGAGGAAGCGGCTACAACGCATCCGGAATTTCTTCATGCGGTGATATGCGCCGTTGAAGAAGCAGGCGGAATTGTCACAATTGCAGAAAGTCCGGGAGGTCCGTATAATGCGCAGATACTAAAAAGTCTGTATACTGCGTGCGGAGCTTATGAAGCAATTAAAGGAACAAATGCAGTTCTGAATTTTGATACCTCTTTTACGGAGGTTTCATATCCCGAAGGTAAAACGGTTAAAAGCATGGCGATTATAAATCCCATTCTTGAAGCTGACGTTATAATTTCATTGCCTAAGCTCAAAACTCACGCAATGACATCATACACGGGAGCTGTTAAAAATCTTTTCGGCGTAATTCCCGGAACGTATAAGGCAGAAATGCATTTCAGACTTGATGAGCGAAAGGCGTTCTGTTCGATGCTTGTGGATTTATATGAGTGCGTGAAGCCGACACTGTCTATTATGGACGGTATATGGGCGATGGAGGGTAACGGCCCTACATCGGGTCAGAATCGTCATGTGGGTCTGGTGCTTGCTTCAGCTAACGGTCATGCGCTTGATATGATGGCGTGTAAAATCATTGACTATAAGCCGCACGAGGTTGATACGGTGTATGAGGCGATAAATCGTGATTTATGCGAAAAAAATCCTGATAACATTGAAGTTTTGGGGGAAGATATAGATACACTCATTATAAAAGATTTTGTGAAGCCGCAAAGCCATTTTAATCTCCTGAAGCTGATTTCGCTTCCGGCGGCACTAAATGGTGCGCTTGTGAATGCGCTTGCGTCAAGACCGCAGATGTATCACGATAAATGTATCGGTTGCGGAGAATGTATGCGCTGTTGCCCGCCAAAAGCAATAACTATGGTAAGTAAAAAAGAGGGAAAGCGTCCTGTCATTGATAATAATAAATGCATAAAATGCTTCTGTTGTCAGGAGCTTTGCCCGAAACAGGCGGTGGGTATTAAACGTCCAATGCTTAATCGGTTTATGCTGAAAGTTTTGAAATAACAGTTTGGAAGAAGGATAAAAATGTTTAATATTGTACTTGTGGAACCGAGAATTCCGCAAAATACGGGTAACGTTGCCCGCACATGCGCCGCTACCGGCTCAAGGCTTCATATAGTTCGTCCGACGGGATTTCAGATAACTGATAAAAACCTAAGACGTGCAGGACTTGACTACTGGCATCTCCTGAATGTCTGCTATCATGACAGCCTTGATGATTTCTTTAAAAATACAGAGGGCGGAAGATACTGGTACGCTACTACCAAAGCACCGCATACTCACATTGAGGCGCAGTTTAAAGATAATGACTATATTCTTTTCGGAAGAGAGGACGCAGGTCTTCCCGAAAAACTTTTATATGAGCACGAGGAACGCTGTGTGCGTATACCGATGATTGAAGAGGCAAGATGTCTTAATTTATCCAATTCAGTTGCGGTTATGGTGTACGAGGCACTTCGTCAGCAGGGATTTGATAACTTGAAAAATCTTGGACAATTAACACAATTTACATGGTAAGAAAGGAATTTATTATGGAAGATATTAAGATTATAACAGACACAAGCTCGGACATACCACAGGAGCTGGTAGATAAGTATGATATAGGAATAGTTCGCTTTCTCACGCTTTTTGGTGAAAAGGAGTATGTAAACGGTACAGAAATTACAAACGAGCAGTTCTATGATATGCTCGAAACATTTGACGGTGTGCCCACAAGCTCACAGCCACCGTTCCAGTATCTGTATGATTTTCTGCTTGAAGAAAGTAAAAAACATAAAACGGTTATTTTCTTCACAATTTCATCAAAGGCAAGCGGTGAATATCAGACTGCAAACCTTGTTGTGAATGAAATTAAGGAAAACGACAATCCCGATGCCGACATCAGAATAGTTGATACGCAGAAATTTTCAGTGTATATTGCCGATGCCGCAGTGCATGCCGCACAGATGGTTCAGGAGGGTAAAAATGCCGATGAAATAGTGGAGGAATGTACAAAACGTCTTGAAAAGTGGCGTGCATATCTTCTTGTTGACACCTTAAAATATCTCGAAAAGGGCGGCAGACTTTCAAAAACGAGCGCAATAGTTGGTACATTGCTTGACATTAAGCCGATTCTTACAATTGAAGACGGTCTTGTAACAAGCATGGACAAATTAAGAGGTAAGAAAAAGCTTATTGATAAGCTTATCGAAAAAATCGAGGAAGATCCCGATTTTGAAGCAATGGAAGAAAAGAAATTCATGGTTATTCATTCGGATGAGGATAAGCTGAATGAAACTTGCGAAAAGCTTCGTGACCTTTACGGCGATGACTGTATAAAAATGACTTCCGAATTCGGACCGTTAATCGGTATTCATGTAGGAAGAGGCGCTATTGCAATAGTGCCCAGAATAAGCAAATAATTGAAAAGAGGAAATGAAATGAAATATATAGTTATTCTTGGAGATGGTATGGCAGATTATCCCGTAGACTATTTTAACGGGAAAACAATCCTTGAGGTTGCAAATAAGCCGACCATTGATTACATGTGCGCTCATGGTGAGCTTGGTATGGTTAAAACAGTTCAGGACGGTATGAAGCCGGGTTCTGACGTTGCCAATTTGTCGGTTATGGGATATGACACAAAAAAATGCTACAGCGGACGTTCGCCGCTTGAGGCAGCATCAATCGGTGTGGAAATGAAGGATGACGATGTTACCTTCAGGACAAATCTTGTAACACTCAGCGATGATGAAGAGTATGAAAACAAAACAATGCTTGACTATTCGGCAGGTGAAATAAGCACTGAAGAAAGTACAGAGCTTATGAATGCAATTGCCGCTGAACTCAATACCGATGTAATAAAGTTTTATCCGGGTATCAGCTACAGACACTTGTGCGTGTGGGGCGGCGGTTCAACGAATGTGTCACTGACACCTCCGCATGATATTTCCGACCGTAAGATAACGGAATATCTTCCCGAAGGTGACGGCGCAGAAGTTTTCCTTGAAATGATGAAGAAATCTGAAAAGATTTTAAAGGAGCATCCGGTAAATAAGGCAAGAATTGCGGCAGGTAAAAATCCTGCCACATCAATCTGGCCGTGGGGAGAAGGCACAAAACCACAGCTTGATAATTTCTATGAAAAATACGGCGTAAAGGGCAGTGTTATCAGTGCGGTTGACCTCATAAAGGGTATTGCAAAATGTGCAGGAATGAACTCGATTGATGTTGAGGGGGCAACAGGCAACTGCGAAACGAACTGGGACGGCAAAGCTCAGGCGGCGCTTGATGCTATAACGGGAGATTACGATTTTGTATATGTACATATGGAAGCTCCCGACGAAATGGGACATCAGGGTAAGCCTGACAAGAAAAAGCTTTCGGTAGAAATAATCGACGAAAAGGTTGTAAAATTCCTCAAAGAAGAGCTTGAAAAGCGTGGAATAGACTACAAAATGCTTATTATGCCCGACCATCCGACTCCGATATGTGTAAAAACCCACGTGAGTGACCCTGTTCCGTATGTTATTTATGACAGCACGAAAACAGATGGCGGTTCAGGTCTTGCATATACCGAAGAAAACGGAAAATCGACAGGGAAGTATATCGAAGAGGGATATACACTGATGTCATATTTTTTGAAATAAATAATAAGGCGATGGTTTAATGAAATTAAATCAATATAAAGTAAAAATAACGCTGTTTATAATATCGGTAATTCTTTTATGCATAATAGCATATCAGTTTATGCCTGCATTTATTGCCATTATACGGACTTTGCTTAGCTTGTTTTTGCCGTTTATACTTGGCTATCTTTTCTCAAGGCTTGTAAATCCGCTTGCGGATTTTCTGCAAAAAAAGCTTAAGTGTCCGAGGGGAATATCGGCATTGCTCGTTATTGTAATTACCATTGGTATTATAGGCGGTATAGTAACAGCAATTATATGGAATCTTGTAAATGAAGTGCGTAATCTGTATGCGCAATTTCCGCAGATATACGCTGAGCTTCAGGGCTACTGGCGCTCTTTTGCGGCGATGTGGTCTGACTTGTATGAAAGTATGCCATCTCAGGTTCAGGAGGTACTTGCGGGAATAGGTCAGGGGTTCTCGGATAAAATGTCTGAATTTATTGATACACGTTCAGAACCGGTGGTTGGCTATGCATCTGATTTTGCAAAAGCAATTCCTGATGTGTTTATAGCAGTTATAATTTTTATTTTGTCTGTGTATTTTATGGTTACGGACAGTAAAAATGTTTCTGCGGTTGTACACCGTATGATGGGAATTAAAGTGCTTCGGCGTGTTAATTTTGTTAAGGGTGAGTTTAAAAGGTATCTGAGCGGTTATGTGAAAGCTCAGTTCACAATAATGTGTGTGACATTTACGGTGATGCTTATTGAATTTGCACTTGCAGACATAAGCTATTCCGTACTTATTGCGATTTCAACGGCATTTTTTGATGCATTGCCGGTATTCGGAAGCGGACTCATACTTTGGCCGCTCGCAGTGATAAATTTTGTGAGCGGAAACATCAAAAACGGTGTGATGATGCTTGTTGCATATGGTTCGGTATTTCTTACACGTCATTTGATTGAACCTAAGCTTGTAAGCTCAAAAATGGGTATGAATCCCATTCTGACGCTTATGGCGATGTATGTCGGATACCGCATATGGGGCGTTGTCGGAATAATTTTCGGCACAATAATTTTATTGATTATTATCAGCTTCTACAGAGCAGGAGTGTTCGATGCGCCTATACGGGGCATAAAACATTGCGGCCGATTTATCGGCAGTCAGTATAAGCTGTTTAAAAAATTCATTTCAGAACTAATGGAGGATAACAATGAGTAAGGAGAAATATTATATTACAACTGCCATTGCGTATACATCAAAAAAGCCTCACATAGGCAATACCTATGAAATTGTGCTTACAGACGCAATCGCAAGATTTAACAGATTTATCGGTAAGGATGTATTCTTCCTCACCGGAACAGACGAGCATGGTCAGAAAATTCAGGAAATAGCCGAAAATGCAGGTATTACACCGAAGGAGCATGTGGACAAGATTGCAGGCGAAATCAAGGATATTGCCGATATGCTTAATGTAAGCTATGATAAATTCATACGTACAACCGATGACTATCATGAAAAATCAGTACAGAAGATTTTCAAAAAGCTCTATGACCAGGGCGACATTTATAAGAGTGAGTATGAGGGACTTTACTGTACGCCGTGTGAATCCTTCTGGACACAGACACAGCTTAAGGACGGATGCTGTCCCGACTGCGGCAGACCTGTTCATAAAACAAAGGAAGAAGCATATTTCTTTAAAATGAGTAAGTATCAGGATAAGCTCATGCAGTATATTGAAGAGCATCCCGATTTTATTCAGCCTGAGTCAAGAAAGAACGAAATGGTAAACAATTTCTTAAAACCCGGTCTTCAGGACTTGTGTGTTTCAAGAACATCATTTACATGGGGAGTTCCTGTTGAATTTGACCCCGGACATGTTATTTATGTGTGGATTGACGCACTTTCAAACTATATCACAGCACTTGGTTATACACCCGACAAAAAGGACGATTTGTATAATAAATACTGGCCTGCAGATGTTCATATAATCGGTAAGGATATTTTGCGTTTCCATACTATTTACTGGCCTATCATGCTTATGGCATTGGGTGAGCCATTACCGAAGCAGGTATTCGGTCATCCGTGGATGCTTGTAGGCGAGGAGAAAATGAGTAAATCACGTGGTAATGTTATATATGCCGATGATTTGGTTCGTCATTTCGGAGTTGATGCCGTAAGATACTATTCACTTCACGAAATGCCCTTTGCTCAGGACGGAACAATAACTTATGACATATTTATCAGCCGTTTCAACAGTGAGCTTGCGAATAAGCTCGGTAATCTGGTAAACAGAACTGTGGCAATGATTAATAAGTATTTTGACGGTGTAATTCAGCCGGGCGATGTATCTGGTGATTTTGATGAAGACTTAAAGAATGTTGCAACTTCGGCTGTGGAAAAAATAGCTGATAAGATGGCAAAGCTCCGTGTTGCAGATAGTATTGATGAAATCTGGGCGATTGTTGACCGTGCGAACAAGTACATTGACGAAACAACTCCCTGGGTGCTTGCAAAGGATGAAGCATTAAAGCCGAGACTTGGCACAGTGCTTTATAACCTTGCAGAAACCATACGTATAATTGCGGCGCTTCTTTCGTCATATATGCCTGAAACATCTGCAAAAATTGCAGAGCAGATTAATGCAGACGCACTTGATTTTGAAAGCGTAAAAACATTCGGTCTTTTGAAAGAGGGCGAAAAGGTAGGCGAGGCAGTTCCGCTGTTTGCAAGAATTGACGCTGAAAAGAAGATTGCTGAAATTGATGCAGAAATGAGCGTTGAAGAGGATAAGGTGGAAATTGCACCGTATAAGGAATATATAGAATTTGATGACTGGGAAAAGCTTGATATAAGAGTCGGAAAGGTTATCGAATGTGAACCTGTGCCCAAGTCAAGCAAGCTTTTGAGATTTACTCTTGAAGTAGGCAGTGAAAAACGTCAGATTTTATCGGGAATTTCACAGTTCCATAACAGCGAAGAGCTTATAGGCAAAAACGTATTGTTTATTGCAAACCTTAAGCCACGTAAAATGATGGGACTTGAGTCATGCGGTATGATTTTGAGCGCCGAGCATGACGGCAAGCTTACCGTTCTTACAACCTTAAAGGATATCCAGAGCGGTGCAGAAGTAGTATAAATTAAAAATAAACAAGGACGTTTTCCGGTTGGGGAAACGTCTTTGTTATCAAAAGAGAAGATATGATTGAACTAAATCCTACTATTGTTGTAAACAGAGAAAATGTGCTGTTGCTGGCAGGCTGTCGGACGGATAGTCCCGTATATTTGCATGTTTGTGAAGAATACGAAAAATGTATTAAAAATATAGTAATAGAACCCAAAATTCTGATAAAGTTTCAGGAAGATAAGGTATATGTATTAATAAGCGCAGGCGGACAAATCAGCGATTATGCGGAAGAACTCATGACTAAAGGTGAAGCACTTTCGGGATTACTCGTAAACGCATACGGTGATGAAGCAGTGTTTGAGCTTGATACGTTTGCCGCTCAATACATAAAAGAAGAGTGTGCAAGACTTAGAAAAGGAATAAAAAAACGCCTTGAAGCACCTGAAAATATGCCCATGGAAAAGCATGCGGAAATTTGCAAAGTTTTTAATGGCTGCGGAATTTCTGTTACTGATGCGTATATGTTCAGACCTCAGAAAACAATGGGGTATATACTTGAACTGACAGATGATAAGGCTGTTTTTAATGCTCAGCACAATTGTGCAGTGTGTAAAGCTGTTGATTGCCCCATGCGAAAAAATACAGACGATAAATTTGAAGTTCTTACGGAATATACTGCTTCAAAGACAAGACTCGGTAAATCCGTTATAGGGATTGATATAGGAACTACAACACTTGCCTTTGAACAGATAACAGCTGACGGTAAACGCTTTTTTTCAACCGACATAAACGCACAGCGCAGATTTGGTGCAGATGTTCTTTCACGTATCGAAGCGGCATCTCATGGCAGAGGGAACGAAATGCGTGAGGCTGTTATATATCAGCTTATATGCGGAGTCCGAAAGCTTATAAATGACAGTAAAAGTGTACCTCAAAAGATTGTTATTTCGGGAAATACGGCTATGATACACCTTCTTATGGGTTATCCATGTGATAAGCTTGGTGTATATCCTTTTACGCCGTACAGTACAGATACTGTGCATACAACCTTTACGGAGCTTACGGGCAGTAAGCTTTACAGTATTGATGTTGATATAATCTGTTCATTGTCCGCATTTGTCGGCGGTGATATTGTAAGCGGTCTTTATGCGTGCAACCTTGATGCATCCGATAAGATAATGCTTTTTATTGATTTGGGTACAAACGGCGAAATGGCTATAGGCAACAAAGAAAAAATCCTTACTGCATCGACTGCGGCAGGTCCTGCATTTGAGGGCGGAAAAATACGCCATGGAACAGGTTCGGTTGAGGGTGCAGTATGCGGTGTGAAGCTTGAAATAACGGAAGATACAATAAATAAAAGCATTAAAACGATAAATGATAAGCCATCTGTCGGGATTTGCGGTACGGGAATTATTGAAGCGGTTGCATCACTTTTGGAGTGTTCGCTCATGGACGAAACGGGACTTTTAAAGGACGTGTATTTTGAAAACGGATTCCGTTTGGCTGATAATGCGCTGATTTATCAGAGCGACATACGTGAAATTCAGATTGCAAAGTCGGCGATATGTACCGGAATAGAGCTTCTTGTAAAGGAATACGGCATAGAATACAGTGATATTGACAGAGTTTTACTTGCCGGTGCATTCGGTAACGGATTAAATCCACAAAAGGCATGCGCAATAGGATTGATTCCATGGGAGCTTTCGGAAAAAACAGTACCTGTAGGAAATACGGCGCTTGGTGGTGCTATGAGGTACGCATTCGGTGATGACGGTAAAAAACGCACTGAAAATATTCAAAAAATCTCACAAAATATTCAATTAACCGAAAATGAACAGTTCAATGAACTGTATTTGAAAAATATGAATTTTAAACAAAGAAAGGATTGATATTATGCAAAAATACGCAGGACACCCCTCACAGCTTTACGGCATTGAAGAGCACAGACTCGTTGGCGGTAAGGGTGATGGAATGAGAATAATTGAGGTAAACAACGGAAAAGGTCTGATGTTTACTGTTTCTGCTGACAGATGCGGAGATATTTCGAGAATGTATTATAAGGGAATGAATCTCGGATTTTTTGCTCCGGCAGGGTATGTAGCACCGCAGTTTTATGAAAAGATGGGTAACGGATTTTTAAAATCATTTACTGCCGGATTTTGTACTACATGCGGTCTGACAACAGTGGGTACACCGTCAAATGATAACGGTGAGGAATTACCGCTTCACGGTACAATTTCACACGTACCTGCCGAGAATGTGAGCTACTATGAAGAAAACGGAAAGCTTTTTGTGAAGCTAACAATACGTGATGCTTCGCTTTTCGGACATAAGCTTGTGCTTCAGCGTGAGTATGAATGTGATACAGAGAAAAATGAAATAGTTATGAGAGATAAGGTGAAAAATATAGGCACCGAAGCCACTCCGTATATGATACTTTATCATTTCAATATGGGTTATCCGCTTCTTAGTGAAAATTCTGTAGTGACAATTGAGCATAATGCAGTAGCACCGAGAGACGCACGTGCCGCTGAAGGTATTGATAATGCTACCGTAATGGAAAAACCGCAGGCAGGATTTGCAGAACAGTGCTATTATTATGAAATGTCACAGGGCTGTGCAAAAATCTATAATCCCGATATAAATACAGAGCTATCACTAAATTATAACCTTGACGAGCTTCCTTGCTTCACTGAATGGAAGATGATGGGCGAGGGTGAATATGTTCTTGGACTTGAACCCGGTAACTGCAATCCTGACGGACGTGTTGAAACACGCAATAAAGGAAAGCTTAAAATGCTTGCACCCGGAGAGGAAGCACATCAGACTATAGTTATAAAAATAAAAGAAAACTAAAAAAATAAATGGTGTTGCACAGTGCAACACCATTTTATGTTTTTTAGTTAATTGAAAGAACTGCATCTACTACAGATACAACTGCACCAAGAACCTTTTCAAAGAAGCTTGAGGGAACGAAAGTTCTGTCTTCTCTGATTTCGGGAGCAGCTTCAAGCTCTGTG
>JAXJRQ010000140.1:0-6576 GCA_036310525.1 Clostridia bacterium | reverse complement strand
GCAGGTGAATCACTTGCGGCAGGTGCAATTTTTACTTTGCCTGCACTGTTTTTATGGGCAGCCGAAGGCAAAATGGACAAACCCGGAATTCTCGAAATTACACTAATTGCACTGCTTGGCGGTCTTTTGGGAATATTCTTCATGGTTCCGCTTCGTAATGCACTTATCGTAAAAGAACACGGCATCCTTCCCTATCCGGAAGGTACAGCATGTGCTGAAGTTCTGCTTGCCGGTGAAGAAGGTGGCGCAAACGCTTCAACCGTATTTGCAGGCATGGGCTTTGCAGCAGTATTTAAGTTTATCATTGACGGTCTCAAGGTTGTTGCTGGTGAAGTATCATTCGCAGTTAAAGGCTTTGCCGGCGCAATCGGTACTCAGATTTATCCTGCTGTAATGAGTGTGGGATATATCTGCGGTCCAAGAATTTCATCGTATATGTTTGCAGGCGGTGTTTTGAGTTGGCTTGTACTCATTCCTCTAATCGTATTGTTCGGCGAAAACCTTACACTTTATCCCGGAACTGCACCTATCGGCGAAATGTTTGCTGAAGGCGGTGCAAGCGCTATCTGGGGAACATACATCCGCTACATCGGCGCAGGCGCGCTTGCGGCAGGTGGTATTATCAGTCTTATTAAATCACTTCCCCTTATCGTGCGCACATTCAGAGACGCAATCAAAGGTATTGTAGGTGCAGGTGCAGCAGGCAGCGAACGTACAGCTCAGGATATTAGCATGAAGATTGTACTGATTTCAATTGCTGTGCTTACACTTCTTGTATGGCTCGTTCCGGCAATACCTGTTACACTAATCGGCGCAGTTATCGTTGTTGTATTCGGTTTCTTCTTTGCTACAGTATCATCACGTATGGTTGGTCTTGTAGGAAGCAGTAACAACCCCGTTTCCGGTATGGCCATTGCTACATTGCTTGTCGCAACCGTTGTGCTTAAGCTTACAGGCGATACAGGTGCAGTTGGTATGCGCAGCGCAATCGCTATCGGTTCGATTATATGTATAGTAGCCGCAATTTCAGGCGATACATCACAAGACCTTAAGACTGGTTATCTTTTAGGTGCAACTCCAAAAAAACAGCAGATTGGTGAAATAGTTGGTGTGGTTTCTGCTGCTTTCGCTATTGGTGGTACATTATATCTTCTTGACAGTGCATGGGGCTTCGGTACAGACGAACTTGCCGCTCCTCAGGCAACACTTATGAAAATGATTATTGAAGGTGTTATGGAGGGTAATCTTCCGTGGGCACTTGTATTTATCGGTGTATTTATCGCTGTTGCAGTTGAAGTTGTTGGCATACCTGTACTTCCATTTGCAATAGGTGTTTATCTGCCTGTTCAGCTTAACGCTTGTATCATGGTAGGTGGGCTTGTTCGTCTTGCACTTGACAAGATGAGATGTGATGAAAAGAAAAAGGGACTTATTGTGAACGACGGCGTTCTGTTCTGTTCGGGTATGATTGCCGGCGAAGGTCTTATCGGTATCGTTCTCGCATTACTTGCAGTATTCGGTATTAATTCACTGATTGACCTTTCAGGATTCGTTCCTGAAGCTGTTTCAAACTGGGGCAGTCTTGTAGTATTCGCACTTGTAATACTCAGCGTACTGAAGTTCTCTGTATGGAAGAAGCGCAAGTAAAATATGAACAAGAAAAAATTAATTTCCGAAAACTACCTTGAACGGTGTCCTATAAGAAAAGCCGGAATTGAGTGGTCAATGGATGATAATAAAATGGTGACTCTTTACATTGAAAATAAAGGTATTTTTAACACTCTGGCACAGAAGTTTCTGAAAAAGCCAAAGGTCAGTTATGTTCATCTCGATGAAACAGGAAGCTTTATATGGCCTCTTATTGATGGCAAAAAAAATATCGCTGAACTTGGCAAAGACGTCGAAAAGCATTTCGGCGATAAGGCAAATCCGCTCTATGAACGACTTGCTAAATATTTTCAGATTCTTGACAGTTATCATTTTGTCGAATGGAAAAATTGAGATAATACAAAACTGCATCAGCGTTATAAACGCTGATGCAGTTTTACTATATAAATAAAACCACTCGAAATCCCCTCGGTTACACTGTAACTGTACCCCTACAAATGGCTTAACCCCGCGGGTTTAAGCGAGGTTCAAACCTTGTTTTTATACCCTTATCTAGCGGTTTTTCTAGCCGTTTCTAACAAAATTCTATAATTTGCTTGTTTTTTGCTCTGTCAAATCGGAGCGAATTAGCATATCTGGAGATGTACCCAAGTGGTTGAAGGGTCCGGATTCATAATGGCACAATCAAGACCATTTTCCAAGGCATTAGAGAAGAATGTGGAATTGATTTTACCTCTTTCGGGAAGACCAAAAGACACATTTGACACGCCAAGACTGGTTTTGAATCCATGCTCTTTTAAAAGCCTTACTGACTCCAATGTCACTATGGCACCGCGGGAATCTGAAGACACTGCCATGCACAATGGGTCTACGACAATATCCTTTTTATCTATGCCATAAGTTTTGGCAACACTTGCAATTTTTTGAGCGATATTAAGCCTGTCAAGGGCATTATCGGGTATGCCTGATTCGTCCATAGTGAGTGCTATAACCACTCCGCCGTATTTTTTTACAAGCGGGAAAACTGACTCCATACTTTCTTTTTCACCGTTTACAGAGTTTATAAGCGGTTTTCCGTTATATATTCTCATAGCCTTTTCAAGAGCTTTTGGAGAAGCAGAGTCTATCTGCAAAGGAAGATTTGTAACAGTCTGGAGACTATACACGGCATTTTTCATCATTTCTGCCTCATCTATCTCAGGAAGACCTACATTTACATCAAGGATATGCACACCCTTATCTGCCTGTTTTATGCCCTCGCTTAATATATAATTCATATTATTAGTGCGAAGTGCCTCTTTAAGCTTTGATTTTCCTGTAGGGTTAATTCTTTCGCCTATAAGTACAGGTTCATTGCCTATTACTACTCCATGGGTATAGGAAGAAACCACAGTAATATTCTTTGGCTCAATCTTTCTGAGTGGAATATTCCTTGTAGCCGATACAGTTTCTCTAATATATTCAGGTGTTGTGCCACAACAGCCTCCGAGAATTGATACCCCCTTTTTTGCAAGTTGTGTCATATATTCTGCAAAAGTTTTTTCATCTATATCATAAAAAGTTTGTCCGTCACTCACCTTTGGAAGCCCTGCATTTGGATTTGTTATTACAGGAAGTGAAGAATATTTTATAAATTCATCAACAATATCAAGCATTACATCTGGGCCAAAAGAACAATTCATGCCTATTGCGTCAACACCAAGACCTTCGAGCATAGAAATCATGGCAAGAGGATTTGCACCTGTCATAAGTTTTCCTGATTTATCATAAACATTGGTTACAAAAACAGGAAAATCACTGTTTTCTTTTGCAGCGACAACTGCAGCCTTGGTTTCAAAGGCATCATTCATGGTTTCGATAACGATAAGGTCTACGCCGGATGATGCGGCAACCTTTATGCTATCAGAAAAAATGCTTACTGCTTCTTCAAAGGGCAAATCACCAAGCGGTTTTAAAAGTCTGCCTGTAGGACCTATATCAAAAGCTATAAACCATCTTCTCTGCCGACGGTTGCTTTTTTTGCACAATCTATGGCAGAGGTAATAAGCTCTTTAAAATTGTCATATTTTACGCTATTTACTCCAAAGGTATTTGTGGTAATAATATTACTTCTAGCCTCAATATACGCTCTATGAACGTCGGTCACCTTATCCGGATGGGAAATATTCCACATCTCGGGAGCTTCGCCTTTTTTTAAGCCCATAGACTGCACAACTGTACCAAAGCCTCCGTCAAAATATAACCTTTTACTTTTTATAATTTCTCTTAAATTTTTCATTTTTTTATCCCCATAATTGCAGTTATTGATTTTGTAGGCGACATAAGAAAATTTTTACCTATTGCAATATTTATATATTTACCTGCGCAAAGAAGTTCCAGCACTCTTGGCTGAATTTCAAGAGATATATCTCCGTAGCCCGGGCTGAATCTTATATAACAAGCTATATCGCCTTTTATAATATTCTGTGCCACATCACAGGCTCTTTCAGCATAAGAAGATGCAAGTGCATCTACTACATAATGTTCATAAACCGATGTGACGGAAAGCCTTTTTAACAACCTGTCCACATCATGACCGAGGGTAACTGCAAAGACAAAAGCTTTATTGCAGCCTTTAAGCTTATTATACATAAGGCTACTCTTTACAGGTCCAAAGCCGATATCTGACACATTTTCATCAGGATATGAAACATCAACTTTTACACCAACATATTTAATATCCAGAGATTTAACAAGCTCATCGCGGCATTTTTTGATTGAGTCAAGAGAAAAATCCTTATCAACGCTAAGTCTTGCAACAACCTCGCCAATGTTGGGCACAATATTTGAAGATATATTACCACAAACAAAATAATCATCCATCATTTTATAATCTCCGATACATTATCTGAAATTGCCTTTGCAACATCAGGCTTATTCATGGAATAAACATGTACGGCGTTAATGCCATTTGCATAAAGGTCTATTATCTGCTCTGTGGCATAGGCAATACCTGCCTGTTTCATAGCTTCGAGGTTATCGCCGTATCTGTCTATAATTCTTATAAAGCGTTGCGGAAGTGCCGATCCTGAAATTGAGCAAATTCTTTTAATTTGTGCTGCATTGGTTACAGGCATTATACCTGCTACAACAGGAACATTCACTCCCGCTTTATATAATCTGTACATAAAATTATATAAAATATTATTATCAAAAAACATTTGGGTGGTAAGGAACTGCACTCCGCTTTCAACCTTTATTTTAAGACCCTCTATATCGCTTGCACTATCTTTGCTCTCAGGGTGTCCCTCGGGATAACAAGCTCCACCAATACAAAATCCACCAAAGTCTGCAATCTCTTTTACAAGCTCACTTGCATGGTGATAGTGGATATTTTTTATCTCATACCCCTCAGGAATATCACCCCTTAAAGCAAGAACATTTTTTATTCCCTGAGAACTTAATTTTTCTAGTTCATTTTTAATTCGCGATTTATCAGAAGAAACACAGGTAAGGTGTGCAAGCGCAGTTGTGCCGTTATCATTAAGTGCTTTGCAAATTGCAGTAGTATAATAATCGGAAGTCCCGCCGCCTGCTCCGTATGTAACGCTCATATAGCTTGGCTTAAGTGAAGCAATCTCTGATGCCGCATCTATTACGACATCAAACTTGTCGCTTGTTTTTGGCGGAAACACCTCAAAAGACAAGCTTGGTTTGTTACCATTTATAATATCAATAATTTTCATTACAATACCTCTTTTCGTAATAACTGTATTTTCCCCAAAGGAATTTGTCAAAAATTTAAATAAAATTCATATTGCTATATTACTAGTTGCACCACTGAAATAAGCATATAGTTTTGATGTTGCTTATTTTAGAATATTTCACTCCTAATTAGGAAAAACATATTATATATTTTAGCAAATTTTGTTAGAAAAATCAATCCTCTTCCTACTAAATAATTATCAAATTTGTTTTGTGATAAAATTATAAAACTGTTTTAAATCATATTTTGATATGCACGAAATACAGTAAAGTCTCCAGAAAAACTCCGGAGACTTTACTTTTCTTATTTACTTTTAAGTTCCATATAAAATTCAGCATTAGCAGCCTCGACATAAGGCACAAGGAATAATGCACCTAAGCCGACAGTTGGGATGCAAAGAAGTACCCATCCTATAAAAGAAAAATTCAATTTGAAAAGTCTCCATTTGTTGCCTCTCATCATTTCTTTTGCTTTTTTAAATGCATCCTTTGAAGAAATTGAAGAATCATCTGCTAATATGTAGGGAATAATTGCATATTCAAAAGCTTTGATAATACCAGGAATAATGAAAAGCAATGACCAAAGCATAAGTTTGATTTCTGCAAGGAGCAACACTCCTACATTTCTCATATACTTTGTCTTGAAGCCGTAAAAGATTGTTGAAAGTTTAGGTTTCCCTGTTGTATTGTCAATAAAGTATTTATTATTACCAATTGACATCGGGTTACTGATAAATGTAGTCAAAACAGTACCAATTATGCTTACCGCAAATGACATTGCTGCAATCATAATAGCTCCTGCCTTTAATGTTGCATCCAATTCATCGGCAGGCACAGCATCAGTAATGCCTATCATTTTATTGGAATAAGTTAAAAAAAACGCACCTACCGAACAAATAAGAGAAACAATAACTGTTGTTAAAAAAGCAAGCCAGTACTTTCCTTTGAGCGAACACCACGCTCTTTGTCTTAATGCTTTTGAATTCATCATACAAATCACCCCTTACTTAAAATGACTTTTTAACCACAATTTCAACATTTTTTCCGCGAACTCCCACGATAATATCGTCTGCAAGCTTTGCAACGATAGAGCGTTCAAGTTCCGCATATTCGTCTTCTTTATCTTCAACAGCTGTTTTATAATTAAACAACGACCATGAGTATATATATCCTGTTTCAACAGCAATTGTCGGATCAATATAGCCAAAGCCCATATTATAGCCG
>JAXJRQ010000139.1:0-2289 GCA_036310525.1 Clostridia bacterium | reverse complement strand
TCCCACCGTAGGGGAGGGGTTCCATCCCCTCCCGTGCACAAATATATTACGGGAGGGCACAGAGACCCTCCCCTACAATCACAAACGCAAAACACCCCTACAAATTACAATTTACATGATTTGAATATTGCAAATTACATAACTTTATGATATTATAGATATACTATACTTATCACATAAAAGGAGATTTCGTTAATGCTAAAGAAAACCATACTCTTTACCTTAATCGGAGCAATAGCATTGTCGGGCACATCGGTATTTGCAAAGTCGCTTTCACTCATTCCCGGCAATATGGACTACAGACGTCAGTTAATTTCCGAGCCGGCTTTCAGAAATTTTGTCAAAACATCACCGGAAAATTATGTTTACTACGGTGCAAAATTCGAGCCACGTGCAGGTGCATATATCGGCACACCGTACGACCGTCCTTATCCGGGAATAGGCAACGGAATAAACACGCAGTATGACTGGTTCGTGCCATCGGATGAAATAAAAAACGATGTGGTTGAGAGAAAGGAAATCCCCGAAAAAGAAAGTAATCACACTTCGCTTCTCGGCCACAACTGGAACTTTGCTTTAAAAAATGACAAGGTAATAGACATAACGGAGTATTCCAATTATATATATAACTACATAGACCAGCTTGCCGCAAGGGGTGAGGACATTCTTCTTATATTCGGCAAGGAATTTAATATTGATGATAACTTCAACGACCCTGAGCTGTTCAAACGCTGCTTCAGATTTGTTGCAGACTATGCGCACACAAAGGAAAATATCGCTATGGTATGGGCGCCGAATGACACAGGCGGTCTTGATACGACCTTTGAGGAGTTTTATCCTGGTGATGAATATGTGGACTGGATAGGCTGCAGTCTGTATTCTTTAAGATATTTTCAGGGTAATCCCAATGTAGATGACGGTGCAAATATGTCGTTTATTATGGGCGACTGGGCAAACCCTTCTATGCGTGCAAAAATGCTTTCTGATTTCATGCAGAAGAATAACATCAAAAAGCCGGTATTTATAACCGAGGGCGGTGTAGGGTTTGAGTCTCCCGACGGTACAGATTATACTGAATGGGCAAACCATCAGCTCAAAATGTATTATGCCGATTTATGCCGTGCATATCCCGAATATAAATGTATTGTTTCCTTTAATCAGTATGTTTATCCGGGCGATTTGTACAGATACGATATGGCGAAAAACCCCATACTTCTTGCAACCCTGCAGGAGCTTACCTCTGACCCTGTTTATCTGCAGTCATATCCTGCGACTGCGCCGTATGCATATACGGACTTACCTGACGGTATGATTTTTACAGGTGCGGTTGAGGTTTCATCGTATGCATATATCCCCAAAAAACCCAATCTCATCGTAAGATACCTTATCGACGGTCAGTGGGTGGCGGAAAAGGACGCACCGCCGTATGAGCTTCGTCTTACCGATAAGGATATTTCCTACGGCTGGCACACACTCACGTGTGAAATATACGACGGAAGCAAGATTTCTCATTCAAAGAGCTATTCTATAGCACTAAATCCGGGTGATGATAACTATGCGTATTCCGATGAAAAAGACAATAATATGTGCATGTATTTCGATATGCAGCAAAAGCCTGCCGAAATGAAAAATGCGGTTGCTTTCCTGACGCAAAAGGGAATATTAAACGGCGTTGATAATCTGAATTTTGCACCCGAACGCAAAATCTCACGTGCCGAGCTTGGAGCGATGCTGATGCGCCTTATGGGACTTAGAGAAAGCCAGACTCCGTCGGGATTTAGTGATGTCACACCTGATTTGTGGTATTATGGAATAGTGAATGCGATTTCGCAAAGACACTATATTGACGGTTACGAGGACAACACCTTCAGAGGCGATAATGCGATAAACCGTAATGAATTTATTACCGTAATGACAAAGATTGTACAGCGTGAAAAAGACTACCCCGTACCCGAGCTTGAATTAAATTACGCAGATGAGCTTGATGGCTGGGCAGTAAACTATATCCGTGTGGCAAAGGCGAATAACCTTATTCTTGAACGTGCCGACGGACTTTTCAGCGGCAGAACCGAGGTCACACGAGGCGATGCGGCGATTATGATTAAGCGTTTATACGATTGTATTAAATAAAAAGGGGATGTATAAAAATGCACCGACCGTTCAATGGCTTAAAATCTATATTTGCAATGAGTTGAATATATTTAAAACTTGCAAATTAATGAAGGAATTCGCAAAATTGCGAATTCCTTTGTGTTTATAAGCCATTGAACTACGAACAAAACTCACCAC
>JAXJRQ010000138.1:0-3842 GCA_036310525.1 Clostridia bacterium | reverse complement strand
TTGCGTTTGTGATTGTAGGGGAGGGTCTCTGTGCCCTCCCGTAATATATTTGTGCACGGGAGGGGATGGAACCCCTCCCCTACGGTGGGATAATTGTTTACATCCCGCTAAATTACAATTGATTTGGCATAAAAAATAATCTCTGCTAATGCAGAGATTATTTTAATTATTCATCTTTATTATTCATTTGTGCATAGCAGTCACTGCAATATACCGGTTTATCGTGTCTTGGTTCAAACGGAACCTTATCCACCTTACCGCAGTTTGCACAAACGATTTCAAACATTTCCCTTGAATTTTTAGCTGTGATTTTTCGTGTCTGACGACATTCTTTACAACGAAGTGGCTCGTTCTGGAATCCTTTTTCTGCATAAAATTCCTGTTCGCCCGCAGAAAATATAAACTCTTGGCCGCAATCCTTACATACTAAAGTCTTATCCTCGTACATTTTTCTTACCTCGCTTTTATCTGTATAGTTTATCATATCAACAGAAGCCCCCAAATCAATATTATTGCAATTCACATTTTCTGTTTCTGAGGCGCTTTTTTATTCTCTGCATAGCATTATCGACGGCCTTTTCGTCTTTTCCTATTTGTGCAGCAATTTCTCTGTAGCTCCAGCCGCCCAGATACAAGCTCAATACTGTGACTTCAAGATTACTCAGTTCTCTGTTGATTTTATACTCAATATCGTCTTTATTCTCACGATCAATCAATATCTCCTCCGGGTTGCGGATGCTTCTGACTGAAATAAGCTCCGAAAGCATTGTGCCGCTTTCTTCGTTATCAGCCTCCTTATCGAGTGATACATAAGAATTCAATGGGGAATGTTTTTTTCGCAAGGCTGCTGTTATAGCTGTTGATAACCGGTTATCAACACAACGCTTGGCAAATGCAGGAAAGCTTGCGTTTTTTTTAATGTTGAACTTTTTGACAGCGAAATAAAATCCTAAGAGTCTTTCCTGTACCACGTCATTTTCTTCCGCCCCGACAAGAAATTTTGTTTCGTTCTTTGGATGTATTAAATTTCTGTATCTAAAAATTATTTCCTCCCAAGCCTCAGCACTTCCGCTTTTGGCGGCTTCCACCAGTTCTTCGTCAGAAAGCTTTTCTGATTTATCAGTTTTCAATACTGTCACTTAAGTGTCTCCCTTTTATTGATATAAGTACACTACTAATGATACCACTTTTGGATAAATATGTCAAGGTGTTTTTGTGATTTTTTAATAGTTTTTTTTCAAAACGTTTTACTTTTTTACAACAAATTCAACAATTCGACGGAAAATTACATATTTGCATACATGCTGTACAAACCATGATACAAACCCTTTTTCTCCATGAGCTCGGCATGAGTTCCTTTTTCCTCAATTCCGTTTTCGGTAAGCACAAGAATAATATCCGCATTTCTGATTGTAGTCAGGCGGTGTGCGATTGTAAATACCGTTCTGCCTTTTGCAAGTCTTTCAAGTGATTCCTGAACAATTCTTTCGCTTTCGTTATCAAGCGCAGAGGTTGCTTCGTCAAGTATAAGCACAGGCGGATTTTTAAGAAAAACTCTGGCTATGGAAATACGCTGCTTCTGTCCGCCCGAAAGCTTAACTCCTCTCTCGCCCACGTATGTATCATAGCCGTTGGGGAGAGATAATATAAATTCGTGTGCTCCTGCCGCTTTTGCCGCTTCAATAACCTCTTCCTTTGATGCGTTCTGTTTACCGTAGAGGATATTATCCATGACTGTTCCCGAGAACAGATACACATCCTGCTGAACAACTCCGATTGAGTCACGAAGAGATTTTAAGGTAACGGTTTTTATGTCGGTATCATCTATGAGAATACGTCCCTCCGTTACATCGTAAAATCGAGGGATAAGATTACACATAGTCGTTTTACCGCCGCCCGAAGGCCCTACAAGCGCAACGTTTTCGCCCTTGTTAATGTGCAAATTCACATTTGCAAGCACCTCCGAGTCATCGTCACTGTAATGAAAGCTCACATTCTCGAATTTTATATCGCCCTTCACATCACAAAGCTCAACTGCACCTTTTTCTTCGGTTATGTCAGGTTCTGTGTCCATGATTTCTATAAAACGCTCAATTCCCGTCATTCCTCTTTGGAACTGCTCCGTAAACTGTATAATAGTTCTTAAGGTTGCAAGAAGTGTGCTCACATATAACAGATATGCCGTAAGGTCGGCGGGTGAGATTTTCTTGTTTATCATAAATATTGAGCCTGCTACCACAACGGTAAAATACATAAGTCCCTCAAAAAATCTGTTCGAGGTGTGGAAGCCTGCCATATAGAAATATCCCGTTTTTTTCGTTTTGAGAAAGGTCTGATTGCCTTTTGCAAATTTTTCACGCTCGATGTCCTCATTTGCAAAGGATTTTACCACTCTGATACCTAACAGTGTGTCCTCTACCTGTGAATTAATTTCACCGATTTCGTGACGCTGTGCCTTAAACGCAGTACGCATGCGTGTGTTGAAGAATTTTACGAATATAAAAATCAGCGGAAGCGCAGAGAACATAATCAGCGTCAACGGGACGTTGACACTGCACAAAATTGCAAACGAAACGATAATTTTAAGTCCTGCAATGAAAATTTCTTCGGGACAATGGTGCGCAAATTCAGTAACGTCGAACAAATCGCTTGTAATTCTCGCCATAATCTGACCGATTTTGTGGTTTGAATAATACGAAAATGACAGCTTCTGCAAATGGTCAAATAAATCACGCCGCATATCGGTTTCGATTTTTGTACCCATGACGTGACCGTTGTCCGCCATGTAGAAATTCGCCGCCGAATCAATAACACGTAGAATGAAATACAGTATTCCGATTTTTAAAATCAGTCCGACCGTGAGCGATGAAATATCATTTATGCCCTTGTCGGTAATATACCGCACAAGCATAGGAAAAACAAGGTCGCAAACAGTCGTGCATGAGGCGCATATTAAATCAAGCACAAGTATCCATTTATAGTTTTTAAAGTATGGAATAAATCTTTTTATGAGATAACCCATTTTCATAGTGTTGCTCTTTTGTTTCATTTCATTTGCTCCTTTCATGAATTTATAAAAGCTCTTTCCAGTCGCTTATGTACACATCTGCGCTTTCTTTTAAAAGCGCTGTTTCAGCTTCATTTGTTTTATCGTAAATTGCATATGCTTTAAAGCCTGCTTTTTTTGCGGTCTTTATACCCTGTAAAAGGTCTTCAAATACGGCGGCATCCTGCGGTTTTACCCCGATGCGCTTTGCCGCAAGCAGATACACGTCAGGCTTACCCTTATTACAGCCTACCTCCGAGGAATAGGCGTATGCGTCGATGCAGTCGAAAATACCCAGACGCCTGAATGCAAGCTCACAAACACCGATATATCCCGATGTCGCAACGGCGATTTTTACACCGTTTTCGTGCAGCTTACGCAGGTATTTGTCCGCATTCGGCTTGAGCCTGATGTTATGTGCATATTCCTCCACTATCATTATGCGGAACTCTTCCATGATTTCCTCAAACGTCATGCCAAGACCAAACTCCTCGTTTATCTGCGGAAGACTTTCCTCAAGCGTCATTTCTTTGTATGTAAGCGCCTTTTCGGGAGTAAGTATCAGGTTATGTTTTGTAAAAAATTTTGCCGTGACTTCATTCCACACTCCTTGCGAATCAAGCAGTGTTCCGTCAATATCAAATATTGCACCTTTCATGCAGAGACCTCCTTAGTGTAATGTTAAATTGTAATTTATCGGCGTGTTTTGCGTTTGTGATTGTAGGGGAGGGTCTCTGTGCCCTCCCGTAATATATTTGTGCACGGGAGGGGATGGAACCCCTCCCCTACGGTGGGA
>JAXJRQ010000137.1:0-2596 GCA_036310525.1 Clostridia bacterium | reverse complement strand
GTTCGGTTGATAACAGCCATCCTGTAATATCGGGTATGCACAGCCTTGCGGTTGAAACAAAATGGGATGATGATAACACCAACTGGATTTTATACGACCAGAAAGACCATGTGGATATGCTCACCACTCACCCGTATGCGTTTTTTGTTCCGCACTGCCTTATCGACGGAATAGGTGAAATGAGAACACTTCTTCATGCGACGTGTGAGAGCGTGTATTATGCATCAATCGGCGGCAGACCGTGTCTTGTTGAAGAAATAGGAACACTCGGCCCTTCCGTGTGTGATGATGAAACAGCGGCAAACATGATTAAAATTAATCTGTTTTCAAACTGGGTACATAAGTCAAAGGGACTTTTGTGGTGGTGCGGCTATGACCTCATCAACGTGAAACGCCCGCCTTATATATGGTCGGCGGGCGAGGGCGAGCTCGGAATGATTGATAAAGACAAAAACCCACGTCCGATTTTGAAGGAAATGAAAAAATTTGAGGACTGGCGTGTAAGTCTTGACTTTGAGCTTCCGCCGCCGCAGACAGACGGTGTGTGCATAGTGTCGCATAATCAGGACCACTGGGGAGCAGGGTATATGTCATACATCCTTGCAAAGCAGGCAGGAGTAAATCTGACATTTGCATATTCAGGGCATGAGCTTCCTGAGTCCGATGTATATCTTCTGCCGTCGATAAAGTCCGCTATGGCGATAGATAATCTTTATTTTGAAAAGCTTTACGAAAAAGTTATGAACGGCGCAACGCTTTATGTGTCAAATGATTTCGGACTGATATTCGAGCATGAAAAGCTCCTCGGTGTACATATAAAGGACTCAAGCTTCGGTGACAGATGCGGAGCATTTGAATTTGACGGCACACGGATTGAATACGAAAAGAACAGAAACTTTGAAATATCACTTTCAGGTGCCGAGTGCCTTGCCTGTGACGGCGAAAAACCGATGTTTACATGTTATAAGGTCGGAAAAGGAAAGGTATACTATCTGAATTTCGGCTTCGAGGTATCAAAGCTTCCCAAAAGCGGTGCATTTGAATGTGACGATTATAAAATCTACCGTGAGGTGTTTAAGGATAAGCTTAAGGAACACGTTGTTGTATGTGATAACCGTGAAGTGGGCGTCACACATCACTATAAGGATGATTTGTGTTACGTATCGCTCATCAATTATTCGGACAAGGAAATAAAGCCGGATATTAAGATAAACAGCGACTATGAAAAAGAAAAGGAAATCATGGGAACAACAGCCGTACTTGAGCCTTACGGAACAGTGCTTGTGCTGTACAGAAAAAAATAAGCGGAAAGGAACAGACAATTAAATGAAAACAGAAAAAACAGTTTCAAAAAAATCAAAGACTGCATCAACGAAAAAGTTCTGGAACGAAATTTACCGTGACAGATACTTATACATGATGATGCTTCTGCCGATGGTATTCTTTGTGGTTTTCAAGTACATACCGATGTTCGGAACGATGATTGCATTCAAGGACTATAAAATCAATCAGGGAATACTCGGCAGTGCATGGGTAGGCTTAAAGCATTTTTCGGCGCTTGCAAAGAGTGCGGATTTCTATAATATTTTCGGAAATACTTTGCTTCTTAGCGTACTCAATATAGTTTGCGGATTTCCCGTGCCGATAGTGCTTGCGATTTTGCTAAATGAGCTTCGTAATGTGAAATTCAAAAAGACGGTACAAAGTATTCTTTATATTCCGCACTTTATTTCGTGGGTAATACTTGGAAGCATCATCACAACCATGCTTTCACCGAGTACCGGCGTTATCAATAAAATTATTGAGCTGTGCGGCGGTGAGGCAATATATTTCCTTGCAGATAAAACATGGTGGAGAATTGTGTATGTGCTTTCGGGAATATGGCAGAGCGCCGGCTGGGGCACTATAGTCTACCTTGCGGCAATCACAGGTATTGACGCAGAGCTATATAATGCGGCAAAAATTGACGGAGCAAATAAGTGGCAGCAGATTTTGCATATAACGCTTCCCGGAATTTCAGGAACAATCTGTATACTTCTTATTATGCGAATGGGTTCGGTGCTTAATCTGAACTTCGACCAGATATTCGTATTGCAGAATGATATGGTAATAGACATTTCCGACGTTATCAGTACATATGAATACCGTTTGGGCTTGTTAAACATGCAGTACAGCTATACAACAGCACTCGGTCTGTTTAAGGGCGTTATCGGTCTGATACTTGTTGTGACGACCAATATGATAGTCAATAAAATCAGCGACGGCGAAAGCGGATTGTGGTAAAGGAGAAAAACATGAAGAAAAATCAGTCAAACATAAAGGTTTCAATGGGGGAGAGAATTTTCTATTTCCTCAACTACGTATTTTTTATAATATGTGCGGCAATTACAATTTTTCCGCTTCTGAATCTTCTTTCAATGTCATTAAGCTCAAGTAATGCCATAAATTCGGGTAAGGTTTTCCTTTTGCCTGTCGAAACAACGCTTGCGGCTTATAAAAACATTGTGGAGGACGGTCAGATTCTGTATGCTTTTAAAAACACAATTGTCATTACTGTTGCCGGAACAGTGCTTAATATGATTTCGACCATATTATG
>JAXJRQ010000136.1:0-13222 GCA_036310525.1 Clostridia bacterium | reverse complement strand
TTCCTACAGATTCCGGCTGAATGTTTTCTTTGAGTGAAAAATTGTAACAGCCTGAAAGCGAAAGCTTTTTCATATCCTCTTTATTGTCGGTAAACAGCTCCTGTGAAGATCTACCAAGTTCCTCGTTTACAAAAGCAATGGAGGTATGACCGGCCCTTATCATTTCACAGCATTTTTTAACAAATTCATCGGGAGTTTTTTCTGATACTGCTATTTGTATTTTAGGACTTATAATGTTTACTTCGCTGTATGCCTCAAGAATTGTATATGAGAGGTCATTGACAAGGTCATTACCTTCGCCGTCCGTTCCTGCAAGGAACACGGGCTGTGCGTGCGGATGACCTGCCATTTCATACTGCATGTAGAAATATTTCAGAAGCTCTTTTACGTTGTCACGTGTAAGCGAACCGTCTGAAAGTGCCTTTTCATAGTAAGGTCTCCAGAGTGTGTCGATGTTTCCGAGGGTTCTTGTCTGAATACCTGTGACATATTCCTGAATAAGAGTGTATATGAATGTAAGCACCATTACTTCATATAGATTTTTTGGCGGATTTTCTGCGATGTTTATAAGCGCATTGTACAGAAATGGCATTTTTTCATTATCATCAATGTGCTTTTTTGCGCAATCTGCAAATCTGTACAGAAGTCTTAGAAAGGCTTCATATACACGTATAACCGATTCGTAATAATCCTGCTTTTCGGTTGTATATTCTCCGTTTTTGATTTTTTCGTCACGGTAAAATTTCACTCTGTCAAGAAGTCCTTTAATACCAAGGGGAAGAATGTCGTCCCAATACGGCTTTGAGTGGTCGTTGTCGGGATAGCTCCAGCCTGCACCACATTTTTCGTGGAGATTTCTCAGATATAAAATCTTCTTGCTTTCTTCATTTGTTTCATATAATTCGTATTCCCAGTCACGGATAATTCCCTGCATAACACGGTATGGGTGTCTTGCTCTGTCGGGAACCCAGCCTGCTATATTCATACCAAACCAGTCAATGGGATTTACCTCGATTGCGGCGTTGTCAAGTACAAATTCAACTATCTTTGAAAATGCCTGAGGTCTGCTTTCATTGTTTAATTCAACTCTCATTTTATTGATGGCACTGTGTAGTTCGTCATAGTCGCTTATTCCGCTTCCTGCTTCAAAGTTCGGGTTATGATAGCGGTCTAAATTTTCAAGATCTTTTTCAAACGTATTCCATAACATAATAAACTCATCCTTTCTTTGTAAACCGATAATTATTATTCTTACTTTGTTATTTTACGATTAAGCTTTTGAAAAGTAAATGTATATAAATGAACAATTTGTATTTTTTTGAACTTATTTTAGATTATTTTATTGCAAATTTAATTTTAAAATGATACAATTAAATTTATAAAGGAGGGGAATTTATGAGGAATATTGAATGGCTGTCGGATTTGTGTATTTCCGAAATAAGCTTTATCAATACATATATTGCTGAGAAAAGTGCTTATCCGATGCGGAATCCGTGCAGAAACCACCATGGATTTTTGTACACATTAAAGGGTGAGGAAACATATAATTTCAGGGATAAGAAAATAAGCTGTGAGCCTGATTCGCTTCTTTATATTCCGAAAGGTGAAAAGTATACGATTGATTTTAAGGGTGAAAAGAGTGTGGTAACGGCAATTGAATTTGAAACACTGGCATATACAGATTGCAGACCCTTTTGTATAAAAACTAAGCGTATGAATGATATAAAAATGTGCTTTGCTGATGCAGAAAAAGCATGGCTTGCAAAAAAAGCGGATTCTTCTGCTGTATGCAAGAGCCTGTTTTATAAAATTACCGGACTTATTATACGTCAGGAAATGTACTATTTAAATTCGGGTAACTACGATAAAATTTCAACGGCGGTGGATTATTTGCATAATCACTATACCGAAAATGAGTTCAGGATAAATACGTTATTTGAAATTTCAAGGTTGAGTCCGAGGTATTTTGAAACATTATTTTTTAAAGAATTTAAAATGACACCTAAGGAATATATAAATTCACTCAAAATAGAGCAGGCGAAAGAGCTTTTGAAAAATGAAAAATATTCAATCGGAAAAGTGGCTTCACAGCTTGGTTACGGTGACATTTATCACTTCAGCAAGACTTTCAAGGCAAAAACGGGATATGCTCCGAGTGCGTTCAGAAGTGATGCTGTATTAAATGGTAAAGAGAATTCTTGACATTAGACAAAAAAGATGGTATACTGAACATATATTATATAAAATAAACTAATGGAGGGTTTAATATGAAAATCACAAAAGTTTTATCACTTGCACTTGCAGGAGTGCTTTGCGCAGGAGCGCTTACAGGTTGCGGCGGTGCATCAGACGGCTATACATCAAAAAATACTGAATATGTAATAGGTGTTTCGGGACCTCTTACAGGTGGTGCAGGTATGTACGGTACTGCAGTTGCCAATTCAGCACAGCTTGCAGTTGACGAAATAAATGCTGCAGGCGGTCTTAACGGAACAAAGTTTAAGCTTATAGCACTTGATGACGTTAACGACGCAACAAAGGTTTCAACAAACTATTCATCAATGTATGAAGGCGGTATGCAGGTTTCACTTGGTACTGTTACAACACAGCCGGGTCTTGAATTTGCAAATCTTTCAGCTGATGATAATGTATTCTTCCTTACACCGTCAGCTTCAGGAGATGCTATTCCCGCAAAGCCTAATGGCTATCAGATGTGTTTTGCTGATGGTAACCAGGGTAAGGTTGCTGCTGAGTTTGTAAACGAGAACTATGCAGGCAAAACTATCGGTGCATTCTATAAGTCAGACGAAGCTTATTCAAAGGGTATATATGACCAGTTCAAGGCTAACCTTGACTCATCAATCACTGTTATAGATACAACATTTACAGAAGCAAATGCAACTGACTTCTCAACTCAGATTGATACTTTGAAAGCTTGCAACTTTATCTTTATGCCGACATACTATACTCCTGCATCATTGTTCATGACACAGGCTAAGGACATCCTTGCAAAAGACGCTGTATATTACGGCTGTGACGGTTTTGACGGTATCGACAATATCGAGGGCTTTGATATTGAAACAATTCCGCAGGAAATCACAATGCTTTCACACTTTAACTCAAAGGCAACTGATGGTGCTGCAAAAGACTTTATTGACAAGTACACAGACAAGTATGGCAGCGATACACTTAACCAGTTTGGTGCATCAGCTTATGACTGTATATACGCAATCTACGGCGCTATGAAGTCAGCGATTGACGCAGGTAAAGATATTCCTGTTACAATCAGCGCTTCTGACCTTTGCGATATTCTTATGGAACAGTTCAAGGGTGGATATACTGTTGAAGATGCTGTAACAGGCGAAAAGATTACATGGGAAGAAAGCGGCTATGTAAACAAGGGTGCTATCAAATACGTTATTAAAGAAGCTAAATAATTATTGCATTTAATGAACTGAACTGACTGCATACATCGCTTTGCGATGTGTGCAGTTATGGTTTTATCTGTAATAAAATTACAGTTTTTATTGTTAAGGTGGGACAAAGATATATGGAAGTTTTTTTATCTACACTTATAAACGGTCTTAGTCTGGGTGGTATCTATGCCATGATCGCACTCGGCTATACCATGGTATATGGTATTGCTAAAATGCTTAATTTTGCACACGGCGATATTATTATGGTAGGCGGTTATGTTATTTATGTATTTATGGCAACAAAAAATCCACTGCTTGCTATTGCAATGGCGGTCATATTCTGCGTTATTTTAGGTATTACAGTCGAAAAAATAGCGTATAAACCGCTTCGTGGAGCTTCGCCGCTTGCTGTGCTTATCACAGCTATCGGTGTTAGTTATCTTTTACAGAGTCTTGCACAGATTGTGTTCGGTTCTGCAAACAAAATGGTTACTGTATATGATTTTGGCTCGGTGAGCTTTTTCGGAGTTCCCGTACAAGTATCTGCGCTTGTTACTCTGGCGGTTACGGTTGTCGTGATGATTGCACTTACGCTGTTTGTTAAATGCACACGTATCGGACGTGCCATGGTTGCAGTTTCTGAGGACAGAGGTGCGGCACAGCTGATGGGTATTAACATAAACAGTATTATTACGATAACATTTGCTATCGGTTCGGCATTGGCGGCACTTGCAGGTCTTTTCTATCTCCTGAAGGCCCCGAGTGTATCAAGTACACTTGGTGCAATGCCCGGTATCAAGGCGTTTACTGCGGCAGTTATCGGTGGTATCGGTTCTATTCCCGGAGCAATGCTTGGTGGTATACTTTTAGGTATGGTAGAAAGTATTTCGTATAAAATTACGGTCATAGCTCCGTATACAGACGCTATTGAATTTTCTATTCTGATTATTATATTACTTGTCAGACCTACCGGATTCCTTGGCAAAAAGAGGAGGGAAAAGGTATGAGAATCGGAAAAATAAATCTTAATCATCATATTAATTACATAGTTATTGGTTTAATCACGCTGGTGTTTATGATAATTACACTGGCAGGCGGCAGAATAGACAGCTCAGTGCTGTTTCTGCTTGAAAAGATAGCCATAAGCATTATTCTTGCTGTATCGCTGTCTTTGGTTGTTGGTTTTCTCGGTGAGCTTTCGCTTGGTCATGCCGGATTTATGTGCGTTGGTGCATATCTTGGCGGTAAGGCGGCAGTTTTGCTTGAGCCTATGCTTGGTAACGGACCGGTTTTACTGTTGGTGTCGCTTATAGTGGGTGGCGTAGTAGCCGCAATATGCGGTATTGTTATAGGTATTCCTGCATTGAGACTTCGTGGTGACTATCTTGCAATTGTTACGCTTGCATTCGGTGAAATTGTGAAATCGCTTTTCCAGAATACTTCTGATGCAACCTTCGGCGGTGCTATCGGTCTTAACACTCCGAGATATGACAAATCATATTTGTTTATATTTGCATTTATACTTGTAATGCTGACGTTGATAGTGGTTCAGAATTTTATCAGATCAAAGCACGGCAGAGCGGTTACTGCAATTCGTGACAATGAAATTGCGGCAAGAGCTACAGGTATTAATGTCACAAAATACAAGCTTCTTGCATTTACTCTGTCAGCTACGTTTGCGGGTATCGCAGGTGTGCTTTACAGCTTCAGTAACTATACTGTACAGAGTGCGAAATTTGGATATAACTACTCAATTGAAATTCTTGTTATGGTGGTTCTTGGCGGCATGGGTAATATCAATGGCTCAATCATTGCGGCGGCGCTTATTACGTTCCTTAATGCTGAGCTTGCAACAGTGCTAACGGGTGACCTTGCTGTATTACAGAATCTTCTGTATGCACTTGTGCTGATTGTGATTGTAATTTATAACAATGCACCTGCGCTTAAGGGCTTCAGAAGCAAGTACAATTTCGGTACGGTTATGAAGAAGGTTATGAAGCATAAGCATGATCCTTCAAGAGTAAATGATGATAAAGCAAAGTGGGATGTAGTTCCTACAAAGATTGAAATGAACGAAATCCTTTCAACTGACCTGATACCTCAGGACAGAAAGGGTAATACGGGGAACGGAGGCGATAACTGATGGCTGAGTATATTCTCGAAACAAAAGAACTCGGTATCTCCTTCGGAGGACTAAAGGCGGCACAGGATGTAAATATCCGCATTAAGAAAAATCAGATTTACGGACTTATCGGCCCAAACGGAGCAGGTAAGACTACAATATTTAATTTGCTGACTGGTGTGTATAAGCCTACAACCGGTACGTTTTATCTTGATGGTGAGGAGCTTAATGGCTTTTCACAGGAAAAAATCAATCATAAGGGTATTGCACGTACATTCCAGAATATCCGCTTGTTCAATAATATGACGGTAGTGCGTAACGTAATGGTTGGCTTGCATGACCGTCCTGAATACAAATGCTCGGTTTTTGAAACGATTTTCCGTTTACCCCGTCATTTTAAAGCAGAGAAGGAAATGCGTGAAAAGGCAAAGGAATTACTTCGTATTTTTGAGCTTGAGGATGAACGCAACAACCTTGCCTGCAATTTGCCGTACGGTAAGCAGAGAAAGCTTGAAATTGCAAGAGCTCTTGCAACCAATCCGAAGCTGCTTTTGCTTGATGAGCCGGCGGCGGGAATGAATCCGAACGAAACAGAGGATCTTGTCAAGACGATTAAATTTATCCGTGACCATTTTGACATGACTATATTGCTTATTGAGCATGATATGAAGTTTGTCGCAGGATTGTGTGATGAAATTACAGTGCTTAATTTCGGTACAGTTCTTGCAGAGGGTGACACGAAGACTGCGCTTAATGACCCTGAGGTTATAAAGGCGTACATCGGAGGTTAAAGCTATGGCAATGTTAGAAGTAAATAATCTTGAGGTGTATTATGGTGTAATTTGCGCACTTAAGGGCATCAGCTTTGAAGTAAACGAGGGCGAGATTGTAACGCTTATCGGAGCAAATGGTGCCGGTAAAACCACTACTATGCAGAGTATTGTCGGATTGATTCCTGCAAGAAATGGTTCGGTGGTTTTTGACGGTAAAAACATTTCAAAAACACCCTGCCACAAAATTGTGCATCTTGGTATGACTCAGGTTCCTGAGGGACGCCGTATATTCCAGGAATTGACTGTATATGAAAACCTCCTGATGGGTGCATATTCAATCAAGGACCAGTCGGGTTTTAAAAATGATATTGAGGCAATATATACACGTTTTCCGCGTCTTGCGGAACGTCGTAATCAGATTGCGGGTACTCTTTCGGGCGGTGAACAACAGATGCTTGCTATGGGCAGAGCGATAATGAGCCATCCTAAGCTTCTTATGCTTGATGAACCGTCTATGGGTTTGTCACCGCTTCTGGTTGATAAGGTGTTTGAGATTATCAAGGATATTAACCGTGATGGTACAACAATACTCCTTGTAGAACAGAATGCAGGAAAATCACTTGCTATTTCAGACCGTGCATATGTTCTTGAAAATGGACGCATTGTTCTTTCGGGTACGGGCAAGGAGCTTGCCGAGAGCGAACTGGTTAAAAAAGCATATCTCGGCGGTTGATGAATGCTTATAGAAAGGACTTGATTAGAATGCAGAATTTTTCAGGATATAACTACATAGACGGTGGAGTATGCGCCGCAAAAGGCTTTAAGGCAAACGGCTTGAATTGCGGTTTGAATCCTAATAAGGGAAAAAATGACTTATGCATAGTGGTGAGTGATATGGAATGTAATGCGGCGGCTGTGTATACATTAAATAAGGTAAAAGGTGCTCCGATAACGGTTACAAAGGAAAACCTTGCAAAGAATAACGGCAAGGCAAGAGCTGTTATTGCTAATTCCAAAAATGCAAACACATGCAATGCCGACGGAGTTGAAAAAGCACAGATGATGTGTTCGCTTGCGGCAAATGAGCTTGGAATAAAGAGCGAAGAGGTGATAGTGGCATCAACCGGCGTAATCGGTCAGGTACTGCCTATTGAACCTATAAAAAATAGTATTGCTGCACTTTGCGGTGGTATCACTTACGACGGAAACGAAAAAGCGGCAACTGCCATTATGACCACCGATACGGTAAAAAAGGAAGTAGCTGTCACATTTGAAATTGACGGCGTAAAATGTACAATCGGCGGTATGGCTAAGGGAAGCGGAATGATTCATCCCAATATGGCAACAACGCTTAATTTTATTACGAGTGATGTTAATATTTCGACAGCAATGCTTCAAAAGGCGCTTGATGAAATCGTAAAAATTACATATAACTGTCTGAGTGTTGACGGTGATACTTCAACAAACGACATGGTTTGCGTGATGGCAAACGGAATGTCGGGGAATGCTGAAATTGACAGCGAAAATGAAGCTTTTGAAACATTTAAGCAGGCACTGTATATTGTAATGATGAATATGACAAAGATGCTTGCCAAGGACGGCGAAGGCGCAACAAAGCTTCTTGAATGCAGTGTAAAGAGTGCATGTGACCTTGATACTGCAATCATTGTAGCAAAAAGTGTTATACGTTCACCGCTTTTGAAGTGTGCAATGTTTGGTGAAGATGCAAACTGGGGCAGAATTTTGTGTGCAATCGGTTATGCAGAAGCGGAATTTGATATTTCAAAGGTTGATGTGGGCATCGCATCAAAGTATGGCGAGGTAGCTGTATGCAGAAACGGCAGCGGCGTGGAATTTTCGGAGGAAAAAGCGGCTGAGGTTTTAAAATCTGATGAAATATTTATAAATGTTTCTCTAAACTGCGGAAGTGCCGAAGCAAAGGCATGGGGCTGTGACCTCACATACGATTATGTCAAAATCAACGGTGATTACCGTTCATAAGATAAGAAGAAAGGGATTTTTGTTATGAAAAAGTTGTTAATTGCATTTATGGCAACAGTGTCACTGCTTACAACAACGGCATATGCTGATATTGACTGGTACGAGGCACAAACGTCAGACCCATTCAGCAATGATTTGTTTGAAGTGGTTAGCGAGGTCAAATTTTCGGACGAGATAAAAGAAAAATTTCCGGATATTACTCAATATTTTCGTGTCGGAACTTCTGATGATTTTGAAATAGATACGGAAATACTGACACCGAATTACGGAGAAGCAGGTTTGATTAATATTATCTCAAAAAAGGTCAATGTAAAAATTGATTATGAAGGTAATGCAGTTCTTGACTCATATGAGGAAAAGGAATATGGTTCATATGAAGAAATTCCGCCGATAGATAACAGTGAATATTATGTTCTTCATGAGGATGACGGTAAAGTAGTTGACGGACTATCGGTGCATCACTGGACTGAACAGGATGAAGTTGATCCTAACTATTCTTTTGAACATTCGACCTATAAAGATATAAACGGAAATGATGTTGCTGATTTTGTTATATGGTATTGTGAGGAAAACTACAGCAACGGTCTGATACATCTTGTGCGTGATATGAACTACGGTGTTCTTTCGGGTGACAAAATCACATATATCTTTAATCCCTGGGAAAACAATAAAGAATACTATTTCGATGGTTCGATTTATGGATTTAATGACGACGGATATGCATTATATAATCCCAATAATGAGATGGAATGTACTGTCGAGGATAAGTATTATATAATAAAACTGAAGAAGGGTATTATTCCGACAGTTACATATAACGGCGAAAAGATAACATTCGATCAGATTCCTGTTATCGACAACGGAAGAACTCTCGTTCCGGTTCGTGCTATATTTGAAAAATTAGGTGCAACAGTAGACTGGAATGCAGATACTCAAACAGTAATTGCAAAGAAAGATGAAACAGAAATCTTGCTGACAATAGACAATACAACAGCTGTTAAAAATGGTGAAAATATTGCTATTGATGTACCTGCAAAGATTATTAACGGAAGAACCTTGGTTCCTGTGAGATTTATTGCAGACTGCTTTGAGGTGGATGTTGAATGGGACGGCATTATGCAGAGAGTAAGTCTTACTTCAAAATAAATAATTTAACCCCTGTATACATGAAAAAAATCGTGTATGCAGGGGAATATACAATTAAAAGAAAAAAATTGAAAAAAAGTATTGACAAAAGCATTTAGTGCTGATATAATACATAAGGTAAGAAAACAAGCAGAACTATCCGTTCTCACCGTACGGCGCAGGAGTTTTACGGTAAATATACTGCATAAGTAATTTGTGTTGTATTTTAAGCGGATGGGTTCATCCGTTTTTTTAGTGTTTAAGGAATGTAAGGCAAAGTAAGTGCTTCGGCACATAAGGAGGGATTAACCATTAGTAAGAATGACCTGCAAATAAATGAGCAGATTCGCGACAATGAGCTTCGTGTCGTTGCGGACGACGGAAGTCAGCTTGGTGTTATGGATGCAAAATCCGCACAGGCATTGGCAAATGAAAGCGGACTTGACCTTGTGAAAATTGCACCTCAGGCAAAACCGCCTGTATGCAAAATCATGGACTACGGTAAGTATAAGTTCGAAATCGCAAAGCGTGAAAAAGAAAACCGCAAAAATCAGAAGGTGGTAAACATAAAGGAAGTTCAGCTTTCGCCATCTATTGATACCAATGATTTCAATACAAAGTGCAAGCATGCAATCAAGTTTTTGAAAAACGGTGATAAAGTTAAGGTTATGGTGCGTTTTCGCGGACGTGAGGTAAGTCATTCTGAAATAGGATATACCCTGCTTGAAAGATTTGCCGAGCAGACAAAAGAAGCCGGAACGATAGAAAGACCGGCTAAACTTGAGGGTAGAAACATGCTTATGTTCCTTGCCCCCTTATCATAATAGTTTTGTATATCGGAAGGAGTGGACGTTATGGCTAAGACAAAGATAAAAACACACAGAGGCGCTGCCAAGAGATTCAATCTTACTAAGAACGGTAAGGTTAAGATGAACAAGGCTTTCAGAAGACACATTCTGAACAAGAAGACTACTAAGAGAAAAAGACATTTAAGAAAGCAGGCTTACTGCTCAAAAGCTAATGCAGCAGTAATCAAGAAGCTTATTCCTTACAAATAATTCGAAAGAGAGGTAGAAATCAATGGCTAGAGTTAAAGGTGCTTTAAATACCAGAAAGAAACATAAGAAGATATTAAAACTTGCTAAAGGCTTTTACGGTGCTCAGAGCAGACAGTACAGAGTTGCAAGTCAGGCTGTTATGCGTTCAATGCAGAATGCATACGTAGGCAGAAAGAGAAAGAAGAGAGATTTCAGACGTCTCTGGATTGCAAGAATAAGTGCAGCTGCTAAGATGAACGGCATGAACTATTCAACATTCATGAACGGTCTTAAGAAGGCTGGCATCGAAATGAACAGAAAGATGCTCAGCGAGGTTGCTATCGCAGATCCCGCTGCATTCGCTAAGCTTGTTGAAACAGCTAAAAATGCAAGATAAATTTTAAAAACACAAAACAACTTGTTCGTATGCCTAGTGTTCTTAAGGACAGTAAGTTAAAAGGCAGAAACGATTAATTTCGTTTCTGCCTTTTATTGTAGGATGCAGCGTTTACGATGCACCGTATTGTAGGGGACGATGCCCTCATTATTCCGCATATAAGGTTTTAGGATTATCCTGAAGTTACGGAATGTGGTATACATCTTCCCTGCTTGTTACAGTACAGGACAGCGTGAAAATAAATTATTGCTAAAAACCAATTATTATGATATACTAGTATTGTCAACTAATTACGAAAACAAAATCGAGGATAGCTCTATATTTATATAGGGTTGTTTTCCCTATGCTACTATTCACAGCAATGAATTTGATAAATATGCAAATTCCAGCTGTGAATATCGGAGTTTATCCTATTTTGTCAGTAATTAGTTTGGCGACTATCGGAGTTTGCGTTTTTTTTGTGCGTCTGCTTCGATAGGCACACTTTTTATATTTTCAAGGAGGCCTTTTAAGATGAAAAAACCTCTAATAACTCTTCTAATTTTAATTATTACATTAACTTGTTCCAATTGGGCAGTTATGGCAGAAGAAAATGTCAATGTTGTATTGGATGGAAAAACTATCACTTTTGATGTTCCTGCACAAATTATCAATGGACGAACAATGGTTCCAATAAGAGCAATATTCGAAAGTATGGGCGCAACCGTAACTTGGCACGAAGATACAAAAGCCGCCTATGCCGTTAAAAACGGTCGTGTTGTTTCGTTCTTTTTAGAAAGCACAAAGTATGGCAGACTGTTGCCAGGAGCAACGACTTTGGAGTATTTCCCCATTGACTGTCAACCTCTTTTAATTGACAACCGAATATTGGTGCCAGCAAGATACGTTGCTGAAGCCTTTGATTATAACGTAGATTGGGATGCAAAGTCCAATACAGTTATAATTAATTCACCTGAAATTAGAGCTTCAATGATAAAAAATCGAGTCTCATTTGACAAGGCAGAACATATTGAATTATATTTTACTTTAATGGGAATTGCTGATTCAAAATTGTTTGCAGTTTCTGCAGATGGTATAATTGACATTTCTATTACAAACAATTTCGGAGAAGTTGTCTATAAAAATTCACTTGGTTTTTCCAAAGATATGTTTGATTATTACACAATCAATGTTCCCAACGAGGGTGTTGCTAGTAATTTAATGTGTAAAATAACAATTCCGTATGAGGATATTTTACCTGGAAAAACACAGGTGGGTTTTATAAAGACAAAGATATCAACTAAAGAATCTGGTTTTGTTGAAAATATTAATAATACATACAGCTTACCATTATTATCGCAAGAAGAATTAAAACATAGCATAGATATTAAAAAAACACCATTTTCTTTAATTGATGATATATATGATGAAGTATTGACAATAAACAAATTTGAAATCACAGAAATAAAATCTGGATTTTCACCAGATACCATTTATATATATTATAAATTTTCAGGAAATCTTAAAGATAATGGGTACAAGTGGTTTAGTTTTGTAGCAGAATTTTTAGATGAAAAGGGTAATGAAATTGGTAAAAAACAACTTGGTGTGAAAGGAACAGGAGAGATTCAAGAGGAAGGTTATTTTATTTGTCCTAAAGAGACAAAAAAAATAATGTTTAAAACAAGATAATCTTTCCTAAAATGTTCTTATATGTTTTATATATTGAAATTCTTGTAAATATTAAAGATATGGCAGATGTTAAGTTTTTGATTAGACAAACATAACACATAGCAAAAAAGAGAATAGGCAAGAAAAAAGATGGTCGGAAAGAAAAGCAAAACGGAAAGAACTGTTTGACAATAAGGTTATGAGGCTTATTTATCAAACTCTGCTTTCTACCCAAATGAGGGTATTCCTCACTTTATCTGTCCGCTATTGTAACAAGCATGGAAAATGTATCGCATTTCCAATCATTTAGGATATCCTAAGACCTTATTAGAAAAGCCTGAAACGAAAATTATCGTTTCAGGCTTACTATTTTAGATTTGATTATTTTTAGTGATATTCTGCACTATGTACAGAGTAATATTTTTGATAAATCAAAAGTGTTATTAAAGACTATGCCTTTAGTAGTATTTTATTCGCCCATAAACTGCCGTAGGCAATACCACTGCGAAGCAATATCACTTGTTAAAAACAAATGTCACTCGCCGCAAGGCGAATAAAACTGCGTAGTGTCCTTAAGAACACTACGCATAGGACAAGTTGTTTTTTTTGTTTGCTCTATAAATTATAATTTGTAGGTGATGTAAACAATTATCCCGCCGTAGGGACAGGCGTCCTCGACTGTCCGTTTATGGTTAATTTTA
>JAXJRQ010000135.1:0-2911 GCA_036310525.1 Clostridia bacterium | reverse complement strand
GTTCATATATATTTAGCGATAATGCTGATTTTACAATCCCCCAGTCGCCTACGGCGCCAGCCCCCTTTACACAAAGGGGCCTTCCGCTCGATTGTTTGCACTTGTAAAAATCATCCTCATAAATTACAATTTATTAATAACTCTTACTTTTCTGTCATTAATGCCTTTTACGGTGGCATTGATACTCAAAAGATATTCAATATACTCAATCTGTTCATGTGTAATTTCTGCGCCCATTGCCATAGTGGGTATTCCCGGTGGGTATGCGCATACATTCACTGCGCACACATATCCTGCGCTGTCTTTTACATCAATTTCAATTGTGTCCGCTCCAAATGCCTCGTGTGGCTTTACAATATCCGATATTGCAGGCGGTTCACAAATCGTAGTTGTTTTGTTTTTTATCGGTAAATCCTTTGTAATTTCGCAAAGTGCATCATAGAGCTTTTTCAAATCATCACGTGTATTTGAAGCCGTCACAATCAGCACAATATTATCACGGTCGGACATTTCAATGTCAATTCCGTACTTTTCGCAAAGAATATCTTCAATCTGCGCACCGTATACGCCGTATGCCGAAAAATTAAGTACAAGTCTTGTTACATCGTCATTTTTAAGCACTTTTATATGTGTATTTTTCAAAATCTCATGTGTAAAGCTTTTGCACTCCTTAACAGCATCATCCCAGCCGCCAAGGTCATTTATACTCAGCTCAGCCGAAGCCGCAATCACATATGACGGACTTGAGCTTTCAAACATATAAAGTGCGTTTTCAATACGTGAATAATCCAAAAGCTTTCCCGACAAATGCAAAAAAGCCGCACCCGTAAGTGCATTAAGCGTTTTATGCGCACTCTGACACACTGCATCTGCGCCCGATTTAACGGCGCTTTGGGGTAACCTTTCATCCGCAATAAAATGCGCCCCATGCGCTTCATCGACCAACAACGGCACATTATACCGATGACAAATTTCCGATAATTTTTCAATATCCTCACAAATCCCGTAATATGTAGGCGAGGTTATCAGTACGGCTTTTATATCGGCATACTTTTTAAGCATATCCTCTATTGGGAAAAGCCGTTTCGGTATAAGAAATTCGCTGTCAATACCTTTGGGGATAAACCTTATATTAAAGCCGCACAGCGCACATGTATTTATAACGCTCATGTGACAGTCTGCGCCGGCAAGTACGGTATCGCCACGATTAAGACTACCCGCAAGCATTGCCTGAATGCACGTGGTTGAACCGCACGTTACTATATAGCTTTTTTCGCTTCCGTAAAGCCTTGAAAGCTTTTCGCATGACTTTGACACTTCATCGCTTTTACCATGCAAATCAACTGTTTTTCTAAGCTCTGTCACGTCGCACTCAAGCAGTGCTTTGTTGAGTCCGCATCCGTTCTTGTGTCCGGGCATGGCAAACGATATTCTGTTTTGGGCATGATAGCCTTTAAGCTTTTCAAAAATAGGGGTACTCACACGCTTATTCCTCCGAGATAGCCTGCAAGAAGTCCTGCAACGGCTGAAATAAGAACAATGATAATCGGATGAGTCTTTTTGAATGCAAGTACAGTCATTGCAAGGAAAATAACCGCCGATATTGCAAGCGGAACAAGCTCAATATTTCCGAAGCCTTCGGGAACAAATACCGTCTTACCCATAGAAACTGCCGCCGAGGCAATAAGACCTATAACTGCCGCCTTAAGTCCGTACATACAGCGTTTAACTGTTTTGCTTTCCTTGAATTTTTCGTAAAATTGTGCAACAATAAGAATAACTATAAATGACGGCATTACAACGCCGAGTGTAGCGCAGAATGCGCCTAAAAGTCCGCCTGTTTCCGTACCCACGTACGTTGCGATATTAATTGCAAACGGCCCCGGTGTGCTTTCGCTTACTGCAACAAAATTCACAAGCTGCTCCATGCTCATCCAGTCATGTGCAATCACCTCTTCCTGTATAAGCGGCAGCATTGCGTAACCTCCGCCGAAGGTGAAAAGTCCTATTTTAAAGAAAGTTAAAAACAATGTCAGAAAAATCATATCTTTTCCCTCCCCGAAATAAGTGCTGACGCTACATAGCCCGCTATCGCACAGCCAATAATGACAAACAGTACATTCACGTCAAGAACAGCGGCGCAAACAAACGCACCCACTGAAATAATGTATGATGCAATATGCTTATTGCTCTTTTTAAACATCGCATACCACGCCTTGACGATTAAAGCGAGAACTCCTGCACGTATGCCGAAAAATGCATATTTTACGCCCTGCATATGCTCGAACTGAGTGAGAATGAGCGAAATCAGGCTTATAATTATAAACGACGGTAAAACTACGCCCGATGTTGCCGCAAATGCACCCCAGAAGCCTGCGGTTTTGTAGCCGACGAAGGTTGCCGAGTTTATGGCGATAGGTCCGGGTGTGCTTTCCGCAATGGCGATGATATTTAAAATGTCATCATCAGTAATCCAGCCTTTATTCTCCACTACTTCACGCTGTATAAGCGGTATCATGGCATATCCGCCGCCGAATGTAAATGCACCTATTCTGAAAAATACACAGAACAACTGCCATACTTTTTTTAATTTTGAGTCCATGTCTATGCTTGTCCTTTCCTGCTTAGCTTATGTAAATATATTATTTCAAAATAACAGTATAATTATATAATAAATTTTACGGTATGTCAATTTTATCAAAGCGGTTGACAAAAAAGATTTTTAGTTATATAATGATAATAGAAAAAGGCAAGACCTCAAACGGTTATGCCAAAAAATGAATTATTTAAAAAATAACGTCATAGCTTTGGTCGGCTGGCGTTATTTTTTTATGGTTAATGCTAATAAAAGCAGAATTATCATAAATGAAATTATGTATTCTTTATCCATAAGCCTCACCTCCTTTATAAG
>JAXJRQ010000134.1:0-8442 GCA_036310525.1 Clostridia bacterium | reverse complement strand
TTATTATTATATATTATTTTTATTAAAATTTCCATAGATTTTTGAAAAAATTTATATTTTTTTAATATTTTTTTTAAATAGAAAACATACAGTAATAAAACCGTCTTATTTTCCAGATAGAAAAAGACATTATTCTTTATCGAATAATGTCTTTTTCTATAAAAACCAAATGGTTTAAATGCCATTTTCTTCTTATAAATTCAACAGTCTTATGTCAAATCTTCCATTTTGCTTAAAATAACCTAAATTGAATATTTCTCCAGGGTGTTTCTTTAACCAAGTTTCTGCTACTGTCTTTAATTCTTCAGCAGTAATCAATAGAATTTGCGTATCATTATTTAAAGAAAAATCAACACATTCTTGTACACTTTGAGGCGTGAATTTGGGAGCAATTACCATAAACACAGTTACATCTTTATCTGATGTTTTTATGTATCTTTCAAACTGCTGAATGTGATCTTTTAAATTTACCGCTGTTTCCTTTGATTTATTATCCCACATAATATACTTATCTTTAAAGGACAACTTCCCATCTGGATGTTCTGAGCCGGTCAAAGTCAACGGTTTGTTTAATAACATTTTCTCAAACAAATAATTCGTCGCATCTTCAAATAAATGTTCACATTGCAAATCTTTTTCAATGATATTATTTGCTCTCAAATTTTTCAAATCTCTATTTGCAAGTTGATTGTAAAAAGCAATAAGTTTTTCTCTTTCATCTTCTGTTTTAATTTCTATTCTTCTCATTGAATCATAATATTCAAGAATTCTATCAATTAACGCAACCTTATTACCTGATACATTTAATCCTATATCACCACACCACGCTGACAACATTGTAACATCAAGTCCATCTCGTGGCGAAAATCCTCCAATTAAGTTAGAAGGCTGTATAGATTTCAGGATAATATCTTTTAATTCATTTACAGTAGGGTTATTTGATATTTCGATTTTAGCTTTTGATAAGTATTGACTTGCTTTATTTACAATATCGATAAGATACTGTTTTTTTGTTTTCTTAATAACATAATCAACAAGTTTCTCATATCCGTAAGCCCGTATTTCAATATTATAATACCTTCTAATACATTGCGCTATATCATCAGGTATCATATCACATATAACACCATCAGAATTTTTTATAGCTACAGTCAATCCTTTTGCCTGCAATACTTTTCTTGTATCTTCTATATCATCATAGGTGTGCAAAACATTTTCAGGAGTTGGAAATCTTCCAGATTTAGCTTCAAGCATATGAAATTCTTTAGTAGAAATCGACAGATACTTTCTTAACGTTTCCAAAAGATTTTTCTCATCAACTGATATATCATCATTATATGCCCACGCAGCATCTAACATATGCTTAAACAAAGCAAAATCCTTTGAAATTTTGCTTTCATCAAAATTATTTGATTCATCAACTATAGACTTTTCATAGTTTAAAACTGCAGAATCAGTATCTTTTGTAGGAGAAATAAAATCATCTTGATTTAACAAATAATCACGCAACAAAATTGGTGCAATAATTCTTACAGCACGATTTGAATCAAGTTTAATCTCGTCTAGCCTATTGCTTACATTTTCAAATGCTGTATACTGTTTAGCAGTTTTCTTTAAAAACTCTTTAATTTCATCAAGTTCTAATCGTCTGTAATCAGCAACATATGCAGAAGCAACTCGTTTTGCAATTGTTATATTAGGTATTTGTTCTACAAACTTAATAAAATCCATTTTGTACCACCTCAATATAATTATAGCATAGCCGTAACAAAAAGTCAAAATAAAAAAACAGAACAATCCAAATTGTCATCTGAATCGTTCTGTTTCTATGGAAGAACCGAATGGTTTAGATGACAATTATAAATTAACAAATTTAACATAATAATTGTTTTGCGAAAGCAAAACTACCATAATTATTAATTGTTCATCAGCGTAGCGACTTCATCATTCATTATTCATTAAAAAATCCTGTCGAAATTAATGAATGATGAATATTGAATAATTAAAAATGAATAATACAAAACAAAAAATCCTATCTTTCGACAGGATTTTTGTTTTGGCGATCCGGATGAGGCTCGAACTCACGACCTCCAGCGTGACAGGCTGGCGTTCTAACCAACTGAACTACCGGACCATATTCAATTTTGACTACTTGGCTATTATACACTATTAACATTCAATTGTCAAGCTTTTTTTATAAAAAAATTTAATTTTTATAAAATATGATTAATGCACTAAAAATTACATACAAAAAGCCGCTTAAAAGGTTAAGCGGCTTTTTATGAAAACTATGCAAATTAATTATTAGGCTTAAAGAAGTTCGGAACGTCTATATCGTTCATCTTTGTCTTAAGTCTTCTCTGGAAAATTGCAGCATCATCACTATCTGAAACTGATGATGTGAAGCTTGACGGAGCAGTTCTTCTGTTCTGCTGAGCAAATTTCGGAGTAATCTTCTTCAATGACTCAAGATCTGAATCCTTCTTTCCACCGTCAAGACCTGTAGCAATAAGAGTAACCTTAATTTCATCCTTAAGATTTTCGTCCATAGCTGTACCAACGATAATATTAGCTTCTTCTGAAACCATATCACGAACGATACCTGAAACCTCACCCATATCAACAAGTGAGAATTCGCTTCCGCCGGTGATGTTAAGCAATACGCTTTCTGCGCCGGTGATGTTTGTTTCAAGAAGCGGACTTTCGATTGCTGCATGTACAGCATCCTGAGCAGCATTTTCGCCCTTACCGATACCGATACCCATATGAGCAACACCGCTGTCCTTCATGATTGTACGTACATCAGCAAAGTCACAGTTCATGATACCCTGCTGAGTAATTACTTCAATTATACCCTGTACGCCCTGACGAAGAACGTCGTCTGCAAGCTTGAATGAATCCTTGATTGTAACCTTTTTATCAGCAATCTTCAATAGAAGGTCATTAGGAATTGTAACGATAGCGTCAACCTTTTCAGCCAACTGCTTGATACCTTCTTCGGCATTACGCATTCTCTGCGGTCCTTCAAAGAAGAACGGCTTTGTTACAACAGCAACAGTAAGTATACCCATTGACTTTGCAGCTTCGGCAATAATCGGAGCCGCACCTGTACCTGTGCCGCCGCCCATACCGGCAGTTACAAATACCATTTCTGAGTCCTTAACAATATTCTTGATTTCGTCTTTTGTTTCTTCAGCCGCCTGACGACCTACCTCCGGCTTTGCTCCTGCACCAAGACCGCCTGTTAATTTTCCGCCTATCTGCAGAGCTGTAGGAGCTTTTACAGCCGACAACTGCTGTGCATCTGTATTCACACAGATAAAGTCAGCCTTTGTCACACCTGCCTCAATCATTCTGTCAACAGCATTGTTACCGCCGCCGCCAACACCGATTACTTTTATTCTTGCTCCTTCAATTGTGTTATTCTCTTCCAAATCTATAGGCATTACGCTCATCGAAAATATCCTCCTTCGTATTTTTAACGATAATATACCAATTTATATATATATCTATTTTACTATGTTTTTGCAACTTATTCAATAGTTTTTTTTAACTAATTCAAAAAAAGTTGCATAAATTTGCAACTTTTTTTTGTTACTTTTTGTGACTTTTGCCTTTTTATTCAATAAAATAACGAAATTCTTATACGTTTTTGTCAAAAAAACATATTTAACAGCGAATTATGGGGTATATACCGCCTTGCCCGTAACGGTAAGGTCAATAGTTCCTTTTGCTTTATCACTTATATTGTTGCTTAAAATGGTTTCTCTGAACAGACTCAGTTTTCTGCCGAGGTCAAGCTGTGTACCGCAAAGAACGTTAATTCTGTCCTGATACATAAATTCAATACCGGTTATATTTTCAATATCAATTTTATTGACACTCTGCAAAATTCCGGTCTGTTCCATCTGCGTCAGACACAGTGCAAGAACCTCATTTTTTTCAATTTCTTCGCTTTCAAAGGTCTTACCTACCTCGTAATCAGAGGGGAAAATTCCTGTAATTTCCGGAATATCATCCGTAGGCAGACGATTGCTGTCATCAAGAATTTTCAGTTCGGAATTGATTATAAGCTCTATGCCGTTTACAACCACATATCCCGCAGGTTTACATTCCTTTATTGATACCCTTACAGATGGCGGGAACATACGCTTTGAAATTGAAACCTCATCTACGTATGCAATATTTTTAAGGCGCTTTTCAATCATCTTTCCACCGGTACGGAACAGGTTTTCGCCTACCAGATCGCCTATTTGAGAGTCTATTTCCTCAACCGAAACAATTTCATTGCCTTCAACTGAAATTGTACGTATATTAAATACGGGAGTCATGAACGCAAGAATAAGCACAAGCATTATAATGCACAAAAGAATAAGCATAGCACGTATTCTTTTTGCTTTAAGCTCTTTCTCCTTCTGCATGCGGCGGTATCTGTTTTTTATTTCCTCCTCCGAAAGCAGATGTATCGGATTTTGTTTTGCCGAAGGCTTAGCTTTTTTCTTATTTTCCGTACGCTTTTGACCCTCGAAATCATATTCATTTTTAATCACTTTTCTGCCCGATGTTTTTACGGGACGTATTCTGTTTTTGTCTTTATCCATGTTTATCGTTCCCTTTTAATTTTTGCATTACAGTTTCCAAGATATTTTTCTATATTTTCATATCCACGGTCAATATATTCAACACCTGTGATTTCACTTGTTCCCTCTGCCGCAAGTGCCGCAATAACCAACGCCGCACCGCCCCTGAGTTCATGCGCCACAACGTTTGCCGCCGAAAGCTTTTTCACGCCTCTTACAACGGCACTTCGTCCTTCAACCCGTATGTCTGCACCCATGCGCACAAGTTCATCCACATGCCTGAAACGATTCTCGAAAATATTTTCCACAAAGACACTCGTTCCCGATGCAAGCGCACACATCGCCATAAAAGGCGACTGTATATCCGTAGGAAATCCGGGATAAGGCATAGTGCGCAAAGTATGTACCGCTTTTAATCTTTTGTTATTTTTAAGATGCACTGTTCTTGCTCCGACAGTAAGCTTTGCACCCATTTCCGACAATGCATGAAGCATTGCCCCCATATCCTCGGGCGCCGCATCCGTCAAGAATATTTCACCATTCGTTGCCGCAGCTGCCGCAAGATACGTCGCCGCAACAATTCTGTCAGGCATGATGGTATATTCAGTGCCGTGAAGCTTCTTTACACCTCTGATTTTTATACAGCTTGTTCCCGCACCCGAAACTTTGGCTCCGCATTGATTAAGAAATCTTGCCAAATCACAAATTTCAGGTTCTCTTGCCGCATTTGAAATTACCGTCACGCCATCAGCACACACAGCCGCCAGCATCACATTTTCAGTTGCGCCAACACTCGGAAAATCAAGATGAATATCTGCGCCCTTAATATCAGATGCAATACAATTGATATATCCGTGTTTTTCTTCAATCTCAACGCCGAGCTCACGCAACGCCTTAAGATGCAAATCAATCGGACGCAAGCCTATCGGACAACCACCCGGCATACTCACCGTTGCACGTGAGCATCGTGTAAGAATTGCACCCAGAAAAATGATTGAAGAACGCATTTCACGCATAAGCTCTTCGCAGATACAGCACGAGCTTATACCGTTCGGATTTACAATAACAGTGTTTCCCTCACGTTTTACACTGCAGCCCAGTCCTTCGAGAATAAGGTCTGTCTTTTCCACATCACGAAGTCCCGGACAATTTTTAATTACGCATTCACCGTCTACCATAACAGTTGCCGCAAGAATCGGAAGAACTGCATTTTTAGCACCCTGAACACATATCTCGCCTTCTAAAGGAATTCCGCCTTCTACTATAAGCCTGCTCATTTCCAGCACCTCACATTACATATTTCTTGTGATATATAATATGGTGCCTTTTTCAATTTGGTTACACAGCTGTATTTTTGCCGACTTCGTATTTATTATAACATATCCTTTTTTACAATTAAATAGCTAATCAAAAAAATAACATTGCTTTAACAGAGCTGTAATATTGTCGGATTTTGGCGAATTTTCTTATCATTTCCCATGTCTTGACGGCGGCACTCCCATTGCCTTTTTAAACTCACGGCAAAAGTGGCTCATGTCTGTATACCCCGAAGCATACGCCGCCTCAGTAACCGTGTACATCCCCGATTCAATAAGTTCCTTTGCACGTGTGATTTTTAAATTATTCACATACTTCACAGGTGAAGTAGCATGAAAATTTTCAAACAAGCGCCTGAAATATTCATAGCTTATTCCGCACAAGGAACTAAGTTCTTGCATGTTAATCTGTTCGGTTGTGTAATTGGCATGTATGTAATCCAGTGCAGGCTTTATGATTTCACTTTTACCACCCGAAATATACTCCTTGTTGCTTTCCTGCTGTATCATGCTGATGATTTCATACAAACCTGACATGGTTTTTGAATAAAAACCCGTTTTTTTCATTTTCCAGCTTTGTTCGGCGCCTTTAAAGCACTCGGTAAATTTCAGTATGTTTTTTGGCTTGAATACGAATTCGTCAAATATCAAATCTTCAGTAAAATCGAAATTTATTGCATAGCAATCACCGTTTTCAAGTGCCGTTACCTTGTAGTCGGAATGTTTCGGAAGATATATTATTTCATTCTTCCCGACATGAATTTTTTTGTCAGGGAAAACATATTCTTTGAAACCATCACAATTTAAGGCCAGTCCATGATTTTGCCGGTTGGAGTGGATTGCATTTCCCGTTCCCGATTTCACAAGAATAACCAAGTCTATTTTTGATATAATGTTTTCATCACTCAGAAAATTATCCATTTTATTTCTCCTTTTTTTCTTTATAATGTAAGTGTACTGTCTGAACGACAGTCACGTTAGTGGCTTTTTTATTACAGTATAATATTTTGTTGTGAAATAGTCAAGTTGTTTTGAAATATTCATTGACTTTTATACACAAAAATTTATAATAAAAATATACATATCTGATGTTTGGAAAGGATGATTTCAATGTTTAAAACACTTTTACAGGACAGAGATACAATCGAAAGAAAATACCATAATCCCGATGCTGAATTTAATTCATTTAACCGCATGGGATACCATGGCTATGATTACGATGAATCAACAGGACTTAATGATGCAGAAATAGACAAGGGGCTCGCCGCACTTTCTGATGAACTTCAAAGCGAAAGTCATCCCGTATGCAAGGCAAGATTATTTGAATACGTCCTTGATAATACACGCATTGACGTTAATGAGCACGACTATTTTACAGGCATGTACACATGGGCAAGACCGCTTTCAAAATACACTGTTAATAAATGGAGCAATGAAGTACATGCTTTATTTCCCGAAGAAGCTAAACTTCTTTCAGATTACGAAAAAGCCGGCATATCCTACGGTTTTCTTGATTTTGACCACACAATACCCGACTGGGATATACTAATGGAGGTTGGGTTTAAAGGAATTTCAGAGCGTATATCAAAGCAATACGAGTTTCTTAAACAGGCAGGGCAAATCACCAAAAAGCAGGAAGAATTTTTTAAAGGTGTGCAGATTGAATATAATGCAGTTATAAGATTTATCGACAGACTTTATAATTATGCACTTACGAAACACTTTGATAAAGCACCAAAGATTGCACAGTGTCTTCTTCACCTTCGTGACGGTGCCCCCACTGACACATATGAAGCACTTATGCTCATATATCTTTACTTTATGATAAGCGAAAGCATTGAGCATTATCAGGTACGTTCACTCGGTCACGGTCTTGATGCACAGCTTTATCCGTTTTTTGAAAAGGACATAAAGGAAAATAAATACACAAAGGACGAAATTGCAGAGCTGATAGGTTATTTCCTTATGCAGTGGTCAGCAATAGGCAACTACTGGGGACAACCGTTTTACCTTGGCGGAATGAACGCCGATGGTACAACAAAGGTAAATGAGCTTTCGTATATGATACTTGATGTTTATGATAAGCTCGGACTTTATAACCCTAAAATTCAGATTAAGGTAAACGGTTCTACTCCGCATGATTTTACGGATAAGGCACTCGAAATGATAAGACATGGTACAACAAGCATTGTTTTCTGCAACAACGACGTTATCACAAAATGTCTTATGGCAAGAGGTGCTACGTATGAGGAGGCTGTAGATTCGGTTGTTTCAGGCTGTTACGAATACAAAGTCAAGGGTAAAGGAATAGGAATTTCATCGACATATTTTAGTCTTTTAAAGCCTGTTTCACTTGTGTTTGACAACGGTTTTGACACCATCACTCAAAAACAGGTAAGTATAAAAACGGGTGAAATTGAAACTTTCACAACCTTTGACGATTTTTACAAAGCCTATCTCGCTCAATTAAAACACACCCTTAAAGGATATGTGGATGCAAGAAACATCCTCGAAACAAAAATCAGCGAAATAAACCCATCACTACT
>JAXJRQ010000133.1:0-12729 GCA_036310525.1 Clostridia bacterium | reverse complement strand
GTATGACGACCTTGCGGTTGTGTGTTATATAAATTCTACGGCAGAATTGAAGCGCATGAGTGATGTGTGCGTAACATCAGCAAATGCAATGAAGATTGTGAATCGTCTGCCGAATAAAAATATATTCTTTATTCCTGACAGGAACCTCGGAAGTTATGTGAAAAAGCATGTTAAGGACAAAAATATTATAATAAATGACGGATATTGTCCGATACATCATTTCTTTGAGATAAGTGAGCTTGCAAGACTTCAGGAAAAATATCCGGACGCACTTGTGCTTGCACATCCCGAATGTCAGGAAGAATTACTGAAAAATGCAGATTATATAGGTTCTACCTCGGAAATTATAGATTATGTAGCGGAAAGTAAGGCGGATGAATTTATAATTTGTACCGAGCGGGGTGTGGAGTATGAATTAAAAACACAAAATCCCGATAAGAAATTTTATTTTGCAGATAAGGGATGTATGTGTGATGATATGAAGCTTAATACTCTCGAAAAACTTATAGATGCACTTCGTAATGAAAAAAATGAAGTGTATATTGATGAAACTGCACGTATAGAGTCATTACGCCCGCTTGAGCGTATGCTTGAACTTGCAAAATAAACGGTTTGCCTGACGGCGGAAGGACACGGTTATGAAAACGGACATAGTTATAGTCGGAACGGGTATCAGCGGATTGTTCTGCGCATTAAATCTGCCTTCGGATAAGGAAATAGTTATAGTCACAAAATCCGAGGCGGAAGAAAGTGATTCATTTCTGGCGCAGGGGGGGATTTGTGTACTGCGTGATGAAGATGATTACGAAACATATTTTGAAGACACCATGCGTGCGGGGCATTATGAAAATAATGAAACCTCGGTTGATATTATGCTGAGAAGCTCAAGAGCTGTTATTGATATGTTTATTGAGCTTGGCGTGGAATTTGAACGGGACGGTGAGGGAAAGCTTCTCTATACAAGAGAGGGAGCACACTCTAAACCAAGAATTTTATATCATGAGGATATAACAGGTAAGGCTATTACGTCAAAGCTGCTTGAAAGAGTACGTGAGCGTAAAAATATACGCATAATTGAAAATTATACAATGCTTGATATTATCGAAGATAATAACGAATGTGGCGGTATAGTAGGTAAAGACAAGGATGGGAAAATATCATGCATAAATGCTGATTATACTGTGTTTGCGACAGGCGGAATAGGCGGTTTGTATAAACACTCAACGAACTATCCGCATCTTACGGGTGATGCGCTTGCGATTTCTATAAAGCATAATATTGAGCTTCTTAATATAGACTACATACAAATTCACCCGACGACGCTTTACTCAAAGCAATCGGGACGAAGCTTTCTTATATCGGAATCTGTAAGAGGTGAAGGTGCAATACTTATCAATAAAAACGGTGAACGTTTTGTGGATGAATTATTGCCAAGAGATGTGGTGTCAAAAGCGATTTTTGCTGAAATGGAAAAAGATAATATGCCATATGTCAGACTGTCTCTTGAACGAATACCTGAAGAAACTATTTTAAAGCATTTCCCTAATATTTATAAACGCTGTCTTGAGGAAGGTTATGATATAACAAAAGAACCGATTCCTGTTGTACCCGGTCAGCATTATTTTATGGGCGGAATATGGGTTGATTCAAATTCCAAAACTTCTATGGAACGCCTTTATGCAGTGGGAGAGACGGCATGTAACGGAGTGCACGGAAAAAATCGACTTGCAAGTAATTCGTTGCTTGAAAGTGCGGTATTTGCACAGCGTGCCGCAAAATTAATTTCCGATACATACACAAAACATACAGAGGACATATGTGTTAATGCGGATATATATACCGACATGAGTGAAGAATATAAACAGCTTGTACTTGATGAGATAGAAAAGGAGAGAAAGAAGAATGAACAGCATAACAATGAAAATGAATGCAGATGAACTGATTTTGCAGGCACTAAGAGAGGATATTACAAGCGAGGATATTACAACAAATGCAGTGATGCCTGAGTACAGAAAGGGTGAGGTTCAGCTTATATGTAAGCAGGACGGAATTATTGCAGGTCTTGAGGTTTTTAAACGTGTATTTGAATTACTTGACGAAAATACTGTTACAGAACTGTACTTCAAAGACGGTGATTGTGTGAAGAATGGCGAGCTTGTGGGTGTGGTTACGGGTGATATACGTGTGCTGCTGTCGGGTGAGAGAACAGCACTTAATTATCTTCAGCGCATGAGCGGAATTGCTACATATACAAAAGAGGTTTCAAGTCTTCTTGAGGGAAGCAAGACGAAGCTTCTTGATACAAGAAAAACAACTCCCAATATGAGAATATTTGAGAAATATTCAGTAAAAGTAGGTGGAGGTTATAATCACAGATATAATCTTTCGGACGGAGTGTTGTTGAAGGATAATCACATAAATGCCGCAGGCGGTGTAAAAGAAGCTGTATGCATGGCAAAGGAATATGCACCGTTTGTACGTAAAATTGAGGTTGAGTGCGAAAATCTTGATATGGTTAAAGAAGCGGTGGAAGCAGGTGCTGATATAATAATGCTTGATAATATGACGCATGAAATGATGCGTCAGGCGATAGAAATTATAGACGGCAGAGCTGAAACGGAATGCAGCGGAAATGTAACACTTGAAAATGCACCTAAGCTTGTTGATTTAGGTGTAGATTATATTTCAAGCGGTGCGCTAACTCACTCAGCACCTATTATGGATTTGTCGTTGAAGAATTTACATCCTGTTGATTAAGGAGAATAGTATGAACACAGCGGAACGCAGATTAAAAATTTTAAATTTAATATCAGTCGGTTCTGCGCCTGTATCCGGTTCAAAGCTTGCACAGGAATGCGGAGTATCACGTCAGGTAATAGTGTCGGATATAGCAGCACTGAAGGCTGAAAATGAAATAATTGCAACAAGCAAAGGATATATAATTAATAAACCAAAGCCAAAACAACGTGTTTTGAAGCTTGTACACACAGATGAAGAAATAGAAGATGAGCTTTTAACTGTTATCAGATATGGTGGAGTTGTACGTGATGTGTTTATATGGCACAAAATATACGGTAAAATCGAGGCGGCAATGAATATTTCAACTGAAATGGATGTTGCAGAGTATATGCAAAGCCTTAAAAGCGGACGCTCGAAGCCTTTGAAACAGGTTACGTATGATTATCATTACCATACTATTGAGGCTGAGGAGGAAGCGGTTCTTGATTGCGTTGAAAAAGCACTCGATGAAAAAGGTTATCTTGTTATAGAAGACTAAAAAACGCAGCTTATGCTGCGCTTTTTTTAGTCTTTTAAATTTAAGTTTTTGACTGATGCTCTCTTAATCAGTCCACCTGAGGCGGGTTGCTCCTGCTTGAAGTTAAGGTATTTATTATCTATTTTTTTCATCAGTATTTCTATGGCTGTTTCACACACATTTTCTGAATCAATGGAAATTGATGTGAGCGGTGTTTCAAGATATGCTCCGACTGTTATACCGTCAGAACCAATGATGGATAAATCATCCGGAATTTTAAGTCCATGCTCACGTGCACATTTGATTGCACCCAATGCGATGTAGTCATATGCGCAAAATATTGCAGTGGGAAGATTTCCTGAATCTATCAGCTCAGACATAGCTGTGTATCCGGCATCTTCAAAACGTGTGTTGCTTATTTTTATATATGCATCATTAACCGATAATCCGTTTCTTGTCATTGCTGAAACAAAGTCTTCGTACTTTGATGTTGTTTTTTGTTCGCCTATATAGCCGATGTGTGTGTGTCCGTTTTCGCAAAGATAAGTTACAGTGTCGTGTATATGTTTGTTCATATCGAATGTTATTGTGTCTATATAATCTGATGATTTGTCTGCTGGAGTGAAAAAAGCAACAGCAGGCACGTGGCTTTTGTTAACGATTTGTGAGGGACTACCGAGAATTACTATTCCGTCAGCTTTCTGGATAAAAGCGTGGTATTCAAATAATTCTTTTTTTATTGTATCGTCAAAATTATATATTGACACAACCATAACTGCATTTCTTTTTCTGATATTACATTCAAGCTCAGTAACTATTTTATAATAAAATTCACTTTGAATTTCGGGACATATAACGGCAATTACCTTTTTGGAGTATTTTCCTTTATAATACTTTTCAAAGCAATTGTTGTCCCGGGCAATTTTAAATATCAGCTCTTTGGTATCTATACTGATTTCACTGCTGTCGGCAAAAGCCTTGGAAACTGTGCTTACAGACACATTTGCCAACTCTGCTATCTGGGAAAGAGTCATGAAATCACCTCTTTAATATGTTTAATAATAGTATAAATGATACTCAAATAAAAATCAAGTTCAAAAGTTAATTTACGAAAAATTTTCGCTGATTTTTGGGGAAAGAAGAATACATCTTAATTAAAGAGAAAAAATGTAAAAAAATATTGCAAAAAGGATTGTTATGGTGTATAATATATAATTGATTGCAAAAAAAACGATTTTATATACTACAAAAGGAGGAAAAATATATGCAGACAAATGTGTATGACGTTTTGCTGGAACGCGGACTGATTGCTCAGACAACACATGAGCAGGAAATACGTGAATTATTGGGAAAGGAAAAAGTAACGTTCTATATCGGCTTTGACCCGACAGCAGACAGCCTTCATGTAGGTCACTTTTTACAGATGGTTGTAATGCGCCACATGCAGATGCACGGTCACAGACCTATTGCACTTGTTGGCGGCGGTACAGGACATATAGGCGATCCTTCGGGCAGAACTGACATGCGTCAGATGATGACAGATGACGTTATAAATTATAACTGCGAATGTTTCAAGAAACAGCTTTCGAGCATAATTGATTTTTCGGACGGTAAGGCATTGATGGTTAATAATGCTGACTGGCTCTTAAAGCTTAATTATGTTGAGTTTTTGAGAGACATCGGTGCATGCTTCTCGGTAAACAAGATGCTTACTGCTGAGTGCTTTAAGCAGAGACTTGAAAAGGGACTTTCGTTCCTTGAATTCAACTATATGCTTATGCAGAGCTATGACTTTTTGATGCTTAACCGTGAATACGATTGTAAGTTAGAGCTTGGCGGCGATGACCAGTGGAGTAATATTCTCGGCGGTATCGAGCTTTGCCGCAGAAAGGATCAGAAGCAGGTTTACGGTATGACATTTACTCTTCTTACCAACAGCGAGGGTAAGAAAATGGGTAAAACTCAGTCAGGTGCAGTATGGCTTGATCCTAAAAAGACGTCACCGTACGACTTCTATCAGTATTGGGTAAACGTTCAGGATGCCGACGTTATAAAATGCTTAAAGCTTCTTACATTTGTTCCTATGGATGAAATCAGAAAGATGGAGCAGTGGGAAGGTAAGGCACTCAATGAAGCAAAGAGAATTCTTGCGTATGAGGTTACAAAGCTTGTACACGGTGAGGAAGAGGCTGAAAAAGCAAAAGCAACAGCTGAAGCTGTATTTGCAAAAGGCGGAGTATCAGAGGATATGCCCACAACTGTAATTAATGATGTTGTAGGAATGGGCGTGCTTGATATGCTTGTAAAAACAGGTCTTTTGTCATCAAAGGGTGAAGCAAGACGTCTTGTTCAGCAGAACGGTCTTACAATCAATGATGAAAAATATACCGATGTAAACGGAGTTGTTACAGCAGACATGCTTGGTGAAAACGGCATGATTATCAAAAAGGGTAAAAAGGTATTCCACAGAGTGGTTGCAGAATAAATTAAAAAAAGACAGTTGGGATTTTTCTCAACTGTTCTTTTTAAATGAGGTATGAGAATGAATATTTCTGCTATGTCAAAAAGTGAAATTGCAGAGCTGATACGTGAAAATTTCAATGGTCCTTCTGAAGAAATTATTAACGCCGCATTCAGTGAACGGCTTAAATATTACGGAAAAAAGGTTTATTTCAGAGGACTTATAGAGTTTACAAACTATTGTAAAAATGATTGTTATTACTGCGGTATACGCAACGGTAATAAAAATGCGTTGCGCTACAGACTGACCAAAGACGAAATTTTAGAATGCTGCAAAGAGGGAAGAGAGCTTGGCTTTTCGACATTTGTCTTGCAGGGCGGCGAGGATTTGTATTTTAATAAAAGCCGTATGTGTGATATAATATACAGCATAAAAAGTGCCTATCCTGATTGTGCTATTACTCTTTCTGTGGGCGAAAAGGATAAAGAAACATACAGGGCGTATAAAGACGCAGGTGCAGACAGATACCTTCTTCGACATGAGACTGCATGCAGTGAGCATTATAAAAAATTACATCCGTCATCACTTTTGCTTGAAAACCGCAAAAAATGCTTGTATACATTGCGTGAGCTTGGCTTTCAGGTAGGTGCAGGATTTATGGTTGGTTCACCGTATCAGACGGTGGAAACACTTTGTGAGGATTTGATGTTTTTAAAGGAATTACAACCGCATATGGTAGGAATAGGGCCGTTCATACCGCATAAAGACAGTATATTTAAAGACGAAGAAAAAGGCAGTGTTTCACTTACGCTGACAATGCTTGCGCTTACAAGACTTATGCTTCCCAAAACTCTTTTGCCGGCTACAACCGCACTTGCGAGTGTGGATGATAAAGGCAGAAATCTTGGGTTTAAGGTTGGGGCAAACGTTGTTATGCCTAATCTTTCTCCGTCATATGTGCGTGAAAAATACAATCTCTACGATAACAAAAAATCAAGCGGCGATGAAGCAAAAGAGGGACTTATGGAACTTAAAAATACAGTCCTTCTTTCAGGTCTTGAGCCTGATATGAGCAGAGGCGACAGTGAGGTAAAGGAGTAGTAAAATTATGAGTATAAATACAAAGCAAAGCATAAAATGTCCCAAGTGCGGACAATTGCAGGAAATGACTGTATGGAATTCAATTACCGTAAAAGACAGTGAGGATTTGAAGGCTGATTTACTTGGCGGAAAGGTAAATATTTTCAGATGTCCGTCTTGTTCGCATTGGGGTCTGATGCCTACACCTATGCTGTATCATGACGAGGATAAAAAGCTTATGATTTCTTTCACGCCGTCGAATGACTTGCAGACAAAACATAAGCTTTATGATGAAATATGCAAATCATCCAAAGAATCGGGAGAAATGGAAAAGCTTTCGGGATATAACCTCAGATTTGTGACAGATTATAATGAAATGCTTGAAAAAATTCTCATTTTTGATAATAATTTAAGCGACAAGGCGATAGAAGTCATAAAGCTCATGATACTGATGCAGGAGCCGGATAAGATGGAAAGAAGAAAATGCCGTTACGGAAAAACTGAGGGGAATTCCATGGAATTTATGATTCAGGATTTTGAAGAAAATCAGGTTTATACATCAAATGTACCGATGGACACATATAATGTAATAAATACCAATCTGAGAAATTCGGGAGTAAAGGACTACAGCTTTGGCTGGGAGGTTGTCGACAGCGATTATGCGGCGAGACTTTTAAATGGTATAAATAATTAATCTGGGAGACAAAATCATGACTTTTGACTGGCTGTTTTTCTTTAATAGTGTACTTTTAGGTGTGGGACTTGCAATGGACGCTTTTTCTGTTTCCTTGGCGAATGGTTTAAACGAACACTGCATGAGAAAACGAAAAATGTGTGTGATTGCAGGCACATTTGCTGTTTTTCAGGCACTTATGCCCATGATCGGATGGGTGTGTGTCCATACTTTTATAGAAAAATTTTGTAGTTTTGAAAAATTCATACCATGGATTGCATTGGTGCTTCTGGTGTATATAGGCGCTAAAATGTTGATTGAGGGCATAAAAAACCAAAACTGTCCCGAAGCATGCAGTGATAAACTATCCTTTTCCATGCTTATGATGCAAGGCGTCGCAACATCAATTGACGCATTGTCTGTTGGTTTTACCATTTCGGATTACAATGCATTTATGGCAATTATATGTTCGTTGATTATTGCGGCGGTAACGTTTATTATATGCATGGGCGGTCTATATATAGGCAAAAAATTCGGTACTGAATTTTCAGGTAAGGCGTCAATACTTGGCGGTGCAATATTGATTTTTATAGGAATAGAGATATTTGTAAAGGGTATTATATAACATGGTAAGCGAAAAAATACTTGAAAAGCTGATGCCGATAAATGATGAAGAAAAGCATCTTATCGACGGTGGAGATATTGAAAAAAGCCTGTATATGGACAGCGATAATGTTGTTAACAGCAAGAAAATGTTAAGTGCGGGTAAATTGATTACTGTACGTTCCCATCCGAGATTTGCGTATTTTCCCGAACATACCCATGACTACATTGAGGTTGTCTATATGTGCTGCGGTTCAACAACTCATGTTGTTGACGGAGAAAAAATTGAACTTAAGGAAGGTAATTTGCTGTTTTTAAGTCAGAATGCAAAGCAGGAGATTCTTCCCGCAAAAATGGAAGATATTGCGATAAATTTTATTATTCTGCCTGAGTTTTTAGATACAGTTCTTCAGATGCTTGGCGAGGAGGAAACACCGCTCAGGCGTTTTGTGGTTGAGTGTCTTAAGGGTAAAGGCTCAAGTGCGGGGTATCTGTTGTTTGAGGTTTCTGATGTATTACCTATTCAGAACCTTGTCGAAAACCTTATCTGGACTCTGATTTACGAAACACCGAATAAGCGTAGGATTAATCAGACCACTATGGGACTGTTGTTTTTACAGCTTATTAATCACACTGACAGACTTGTATCACGCAGTGAAGAGGAAAGGGTTCTCATTAAGACTCTGCGATATATAGAAGAACATTACAGAGACGGAAGCCTTAGCGAGCTTTCAAAACTTCTGCATTATGATTTGTGTAATCTGTCCCGTGAAATTAAGCGCAGAAGCAATAAAACATATACTGAACTTCTTCAGGAAAAACGTATTTCACAGGCATGTTATTTTCTTAAAAATACCGATTTGAATGTTGATGATATAGCTATAAAGGTCGGATATGACAATATAAGCTACTTTCACAGATTATTCAGGCGTGCAACGGGTGTTTCGCCTAAAAAATACAGAAACAATGAAAATTGCAAATAAGGACACTTTTTTAGTCAAATAGTGTCCTTTATTTTTTTGCATTTTATGATAAAATAATATAGTGAATATTTGCATAAAAGGAGTGTTTATATGACGTATCATCTGGCGGTTGATATTGGTGCTTCATCGGGAAGACATATACTTGGGTATATCGAAAACGGAACAATTAAATGCGAAGAAATTTACAGATTTGAAAATAATCTTGTTCGTGACGGCGATAAGCTCTTGTGGGATATTGAACAGCTTACGGCAGAGGTGAAAAACGGAATAAAAAAATGTAAGGAAATAGGCAAAATTCCCGAAACGGTTGCAATTGACACGTGGGGAGTTGATTACGTTCTGCTTGATAAGGATTTGAATGAGCTTTTGCCCGTTTACTGCTATCGTGATAACCGTAATGTACGTGCGGCAGCAGAGGTTGAAAAAATTATTCCTCAGGAAGAATTATATGCACGTACGGGAATACAGAAGCAGAATTTCAACACTATATATCAGCTTTACTGCGACAAGCAAAGCGGTAAGCTTGATAAGGCAGAATATATGCTGATGATGCCTGCGTATTTGTCGTACAGGCTTACGGGAGAGGTTAAGAATGAATATACAAATGCAACTACTTCGGGCATGGTTAACGCAAATACACGTACGTGGGACAGTACAATTACAGACACCTTAAAATATCCGCAAAAGCTTTTTAAAGAGCTTTTAACACCTGCAGACAAGGTGGGTAATTTTTCGGAGGAAATGAAACAATTTGCCGGTTTTGATGCAACGGTTGTATTTTGTCCAAGTCATGATACAGCAAGCGCTGTGGCGGCATGTCCGCTTGAAGAAAACGGAATATACATTTCATCGGGAACGTGGAGTCTTATAGGAATTGAAAGTAAAAATCCTGTTTTATCCGATGCAGCCCGTGAGGCGAATTTTGCAAATGAAGGCGGTATTGATTATCGTTTCAGATTTCTGAAAAATTATATGGGAATGTGGCTTTTGCAGAATATACGCAAAAATCTTGATAAAAAGTATACATATGACGAAATGATGGAAATGGCAATGGAATGCGGTAAATATCATTATATTGATGTTAATGCGGAGGAGTTTGTTGCACCCCAAAATATGATTGAAGCAGTACGCAATTATTTGAAAATGCCTGAACTTTCGATTGCAGAGGTGATAAACAGCGTGTACCATTCGCTTGCGAGGTCGTATAAGGTTGCTGTTGGGGAAATAGAGACAGTAACAGGAATTATTGCACCTACTATACATATTGTCGGCGGAGGCTGTCAGGATGAGTACCTTAATCGGCTGACCGCTGAATATACGGGTAAAAAGGTCTATGCAGGACCAATTGAAGCGACTGCGATAGGAAATCTGCTTGCACAGATTCTTTATAAAAACAAGGAATATAACCTTGAAAAAATAAGAGATTTAATACGAATATCATTTAAAATTGAGGAGGTAAAATGATGAACAGATACGAAGAAGCAAAAGCAATGTACGCGGCTTTGGGAGTGGATACGGAAAAGGCGATGGAAATACTTAAAGCTGTGCCTGTTTCCATGCATTGCTGGCAGGGTGACGATGTAACGGGCTTTGATACAGAGGATGAACTGTCGGGAGGTATTCAAACAACTGGTAATTATCCGGGTAAGGCTCGAAACTATACAGAGCTTATGGCGGATATGGATAAGGTGTTTTCGCTTGTGCCCGGAAAGAAAAAGCTTAATCTTCATGCAAGCTATGCAATTTTTGAGGGGGAAAAAGCAGACCGTGATTCACTTAAACCTGAGCATTTTGCAAAGTGGGTTAAGTTTGCGAAGGACAGAAATATGGGTATTGATTTTAATCCCACATTTTTCTCACATCCGATGGTGAAAAATGACCTTACTCTTTCGTCGCCTGATGAAAATGTGCGTAAATTCTGGGTTGAGCATGGAAAACGCTGTCTTGAGATTTCGCAGTATTTTGCGGAAGAAACGGGTGTTCCATGTGTCATGAATATATGGATTCCTGACGGATATAAGGATATTCCTGCTGACAGATTAGGACCTCGTGCGAGATTTAAGAAGTCGCTTGATGAAATTTTAGCGATTGATTATGATAAAACAAAGGTTTATGTATGCCTTGAATCAAAGGTGTTCGGTATAGGTATGGAGTCATATACTGTAGGTTCGGCAGAGTTTTGTATGAATTATGTCAGTGCAAAAGGAATTACTCCGCTCATGGATAATGGACACTACCATCCTACAGAAGTGGTTTCTGATAAAATTTCTTCGATGCTTCTTTTCCATGACAAGCTTGCTTTGCATATCACACGTTCTGTCAGATGGGATAGTGACCATGTTGTACTGTTTGATGATGAAACGAAAGAAATCGCAAAGGAAATCGTACGCAATGATGCACTTGATAGAGTGTTTATAGCAACGGACTATTTTGATGCATCAATAAACCGTATTTCAGCATGGGTTACGGGGATGAGAAATGTGGAAAAGGCACTGCTGTTTGCACTTTTGCAACCTGATGCTCAGATGAAAAAACTTCAGGATGAACACAACATAACAGAGCTTATGGTTTTGCAGGAGGAATTAAAAACTGCGCCGTTTGGCGATGTATGGAATGAATATCTTGCACGTGAAGGTGTAAGTAGTGAGTACATAAATGATATTAAAAATTATGAAAGGGAAGTATTGGTGAAAAGAATATGAAGGATATTTTAACAGCTCCGTTTGTGGAAGAAATGAGAAAAGCAACTGCAAATATGTATCGTCTTGGTTGGGATGAAAGAAATGGCGGTAATATAAGCTATATGCTTAAGGAGAATGAAGTAGGAGAGTATCTTGATTTAGATAATGTAATACGCACGATTCCGACAGGATTTGATGCAAAAACGCTTATCGGCAAGATTTTTATTGTAACAGGAACGGGCAAATATTTTAAGAATATTATGGATGATCCTGAAAACAATCTTGGAATAATCAGAATTGCTGATGATGGTACAACGGCTGAATTGTTGTGGGGATATAAAGATGGCGGAAGATTTACTTCAGAGCTTCCGGCGCATCTTATGAGTCACATGGCGCGTCTTAGTATTGATCCCGAAAACAGAGTTATAATGCATTGTCATCCGACAAATACGCTTGCAATGAATCATGTACATGAATTGGATGACAAGAAGTTTACGCATACCTTGTGGGAAATGTGTACTGAATGTATTGTTGTTTTCCCGGATGGTATAGGTGTTCTTCCGTGGATGGTTTGCGGTAACAATGAAATTGGCGAAGCAACTGCGGAAAAAATGAAGGAATTCCGTCTTGTAGTATGGGGACTGCATGGAATTTACGGAGCCGGTAAGGATATGGATGAAGCCTTCGGACTAATTGAAACTGTTGAAAAAGCAGCTGAGCTTTATATGCTTGTAGCGCATTTGCCGAGGATTAACACAATCAGAGATTTTGAACTCAAAGCAGTTGCTGAATCATTTGGTGTTGATTATCGAAAGGATTTTCTGGACTTGTAAATTGTAATTTATAGTCGAGATGTATAATCGAAGCGAAAGCCTCCCTTGTGTAAAGGGAGGTGGGTTTTGCGTAGCAAAACTCGGAGGGATTGTTCGTATATAATTAGCGATAATGCTGATTTTACAATCCCCCAGTCGCCTACGGCGCCAGCCCCCTTT
>JAXJRQ010000132.1:0-5502 GCA_036310525.1 Clostridia bacterium | reverse complement strand
GTATACAGTTGCAAACAATTATATTTGTAGGGACCTTCATTCCAGACGGTCCGTGTAAAATTAACCATAAACGGACAGTCGAGGACGCCTGTCCCTACGGCGGGATAATTATTTACATCACCGCTAAATTACAATTTATAAAAGAGGAAAACAATATATATATGTATAAAATACAAGAAACAATAATTGTCGAAGGAACGTATGATAAAATAAAGCTATCAGAATTCATTGATGGAATAATTCTAACAACAAACGGATTTACTGTATTTAAGGATAAACGTCTTATTGAGAGCATAAAAACGTTTGCCAAAAAGACAGGTGTTGTAATTCTGACCGACTCGGACAGTGCAGGCTTTAAAATAAGAAATTTCATCAAGCAGAGTATTGAAGAAGGAACGGTTCTTCATGCATATGTACCTGACATACACGGCAAGGAAAAACGAAAAACAGAGCCGGGTAAGGAAGGACTTTTGGGCGTGGAGGGAATAGACAAGGAGATAATTCTAAATGCCTTAAAAAAAGCCGGCTGTACCATTGACGGCGGCAAAGAAGCTTTGAAATCCGAAAAAAGGATAACTAAGGCTGATTTGTTTATGGCAGGCTTATCGGGTGGTGCAGACAGTGCCGAAAAACGCCGTAAAATGGCTAAAATGCTTGGTATTCCGTCAAAAATATCAGCCAATATGCTGCTTGATGTTGTAAACCGTATAATGGATTACGATGAGTTTGTGGATATGGTCAATAAAATTAATTAAAATTTTTTAAAAATAATGCAGAAAAACTATTGACAAATGGTTAAATATGCTGTAAAATAGCATAGGTGTTAAGTTAAAAGACTTTACAGTACAGGAGCGTTGATATGGCAAAGGATTTGAAAATCGGAGTGCTGATGGATTTTTACGGTCAGCTTTTGACGGATAAACAGTACGACGCACTTGATATGTACTATAATCAGGATTTGTCTCTGGCAGAGATTGGAGAGGAAAATTCAATCAGCCGTCAGGGCGCACGTGACTTTATAAAGCGTGGTGAAAAACAGCTTAACGAATATGAGGAAAAACTCGGTCTTGTAAAAAGATTTAATGATATTACAAATAAAATCAGTGAAATGAACGATATAATAGACAGTCTGAAAAATGACGAAAACAGCACAGATATTGAGCGTCTGAAAGAAATATCAAAGAGTTTATCCGAAGAATTGTAGAAAGGAATTTCCAAGTATGGCATTTGAAAGTCTCGGCGATAAGCTGCAGGGTGTTTTCAAAAAAATGCGCGGTAAAGGTAAACTGACCGAAAAAGACATAAAAGATGCTATGCGTGAAATAAAGCTGGCACTTCTTGAAGCTGATGTTAACTTCAAGGTCGTAAAAGAATTTGTGGCGGCAGTTTCCGAAAAAGCGCTCGGTCAGGAGATTATGGAATCTCTCACGCCGGCACAGCAACTTGTAAAGGTTGTAAACGAAGAACTTACCGCAATGATAGGCGGTGAAACGGCAAGACTGGAGTTTTCGCAAAAACCACCCACAGTAATTATGATGTGCGGTCTTCAGGGTGCAGGTAAAACAACTGCATGTGCAAAACTTGCCTTTAACCTTACAAAAACAATGAACAAGCGACCGCTTATGGTTGCGTGTGACGTATACAGACCTGCGGCTGTTAAACAGCTTGAGGTTTTGGGAAGTCAGATACAGATGCCTGTGTTTTCAATGGGCACGGACGTAAATCCGGTTGAGATTGCAAAATCAGCGGTCGAACATGCGATTAAGCATGGTAATGACCCTGTAATCATAGATACGGCGGGTCGTCTTCATATTGACGAGGCTCTTATGCAGGAGCTTTGTGATATAAGAAGTGCAGTAAATCCGTCGGAAATACTTCTTGTTGTTGATGCAATGACAGGTCAGGATGCAGTAAATGTTGCAAAGACATTTAATGAGCAGCTTGACGTGAGCGGCGTTATTCTTTCAAAGCTTGACGGTGATACCCGAGGCGGTGCGGCATTGTCCGTAAAGCAGGTGACGGGTAAACCGATAAAATATGCATCAGTCGGTGAAAAAATCGGCGACCTTGAACAATTCCATCCTGAACGTATGGCATCGAGAATTCTCGGAATGGGTGATGTGCTTACTCTTATTGACAAAGCACAGGAAACCATTGACGAAAAGAAAGCCGCAGAGCTTGAAGCTAAAATACGTAAGCAGGAATTTGATTTGGAGGACTTTTTAGAACAGTTCCGTCAAATTAAGAAAATGGGTTCATTTTCACAGATACTCGGAATGCTTCCTGGTGTTGACAAAAAGGTTATTGACCAGGTTGATACCGAAGAAAATGAAAAGCGTATGTTGCATATAGAAGCTATTATTCAGTCAATGACACCGAAGGAAAGACAAAAGCCCTCAATCATCGGGGCAAGCAGAAAAATTAGAATTGCAAAGGGAAGCGGAACGAGAGTTCAGGATGTAAATCAGCTTTTGAAGCAGTTTGAACAGATGCAGAAGATGATGAAGCAGTTCTCGGGAATGAAGCAGAACAAGATGCTTAAGCGCCTGAGAAAACACAGATAAGGTATTAAGTTTTTAACTTTATATACAAACTATACACATGAATTTTTACGGGAGGTGAAATTTAAGATGGCAGTAAAGATGAGATTAAGAAGAATGGGTGCTAAGAAGGCTCCTTTCTACAGAGTTGTAGTTGCAGATTCAAGATATCCCAGAAATGGTAGATTCATTGAAGAAATCGGAACTTATAATCCTTTGACAAACCCCGCTGAAATTAAGATTGACGCAGAGGCTGCAAAGAAATGGATTAGTAACGGTGCTCAGCCTACAGATACAGTAAAGGCTCTTTTGAAGAAGTCAAATATTATCTAATTACGGAGGGCATGGTTGATGAAAGCAGTATTAGAAATAATTGCCAAGTCACTCGTTGATTATCCCGAACAGGTTACTGTTACAGAGGTTAACAATGAAGATGATACGATAACTCTTGAGCTGCGTGTTGCTGAAAGTGATATGGGTAAGGTTATCGGAAAACAGGGAAGGATTGCAAAGGCGATCAGAACTGTTGTGAAAGCTGCTGCAAGCAAGGAAAACAAGAAGGCAGCAGTTGAAATTATATAACGTCGGAAGGTTTGCCATAAAGGCAGACCTTTTGTTCCTTTATAGGAAACTTCGTTCCTATAAAGGAACAAAAATGATTTAATTGCCCGTGCGTTTTGGCTTTGCGAAATGCACGGGGTATGAACAAAGCTAACAGCTTCTTACCGCCTTGCACAAATTTAAATTGAATGCTGATTTAATGAGGCGGTTGCGGCGAAGTCGCTTTGTTCTGATACGGAAAGGTGATATTATGAATTATCTTGAAGCAGGAAAAATAGTGAATACACACGGCTTGAGGGGCGAGGTTAAAATTGTTCCGTGGACAGACTCTCCCGAAACGTTTGAAGATATAGAGTATGTTTATATAAAGAACAAGACGGGGGAAATGCGTCTTGACATCAGCGGACTGAAATATCAGAAAAACAACATTATAGTTAAATTCAAGCAGATTGACTCGATTGAAGAGGCTGAAAAATTCAAGAATAAAACGGTATATGTTGAGCGGGAAATGCTTGGTGAGCTTCCTGAGGGTGTATATTATATTGCGGACCTTATCGGACTTACGGCAGTTACACCTGAGGGTGAAGAGGTCGGCACTCTTGTTGATGTTTTTAACACCGGCTCAAATGATATATATGACATTAAACGTGAAGGTAAAAAAAATCTTCTTCTCCCGCATATTGACGATGTAATTACGGTTGAGCTTGAAAATGAGCGTATAGTGATAAGGATACCGGAGGGACTTGACGACTGATGATTAGATTTGACGTTTTAACTCTTTTTCCGCAGATGTTTGAAGCTACTCTTGGCGACAGCATAATAGGCCGTGCAAGGGAAAAGGGAATAGTGGAAATTAATTGTATTGATATACGTGATTTCACACAAAATAAGCACCGTAAGGTGGACGATTATCCCTATAGCGGCGGTGGTGGAATGCTTATGCAGGCACAGCCGGTATATGATGCATATATGTCTGTTGCGGAGGGTTTATCATATAAGCCGCTGACAATTTATATGTCCCCTCAGGGACGTGTATTTAATCAGGCAGAAGCTGTGGGTATGTCAAAAAACGAGCATATTGTGATTATTTGCGGACATTATGAAGGACTTGACCAACGTTTGATTGATGAAATTGTTGATATGGAGCTGTCAATTGGTGATTTTGTGCTTACGGGTGGGGAACTGCCTGCAATGGCGGTTATTGACGCTGTTTCACGTCTTATTCCCGGAGTGCTTGCTACCGAGGGCTCATATGAAAATGAATCGCATTTTAACGGACTTCTTGAATATCCCCAATACCCCGACCGCCAATATGGCGTGGGCGTGAAATTCCTGAAGTGCTTATTTCGGGACATCATGCCAATATTGAAAAATGGAAGAGGGAACAGTCGCTGTTAAATACTTTGAAAAAGCGTCCGGATTTACTGGAAAAGGCGGATTTGACAAAAGCCGATATTGAGTTTTTAAATAAGATAAAAGCTGATTAAAGGAGGCAGGATATGACAACGGTAATATTAATCAGACACGGTGAAAGTGAAGCGAACCGTGAGGATATTTTTGCAGGGCATCTGAATGTGGATTTGATGCCAAAGGGTGTCGAGCAGGCACAAAAGACTGCTCAATACATAGTGGAAAATTATACAGTTGACAAGATTTATGCAAGTGATTTAAAGCGTGCGTATAAGACGGGCAAGACCCTTGCCGATAAGCTTGGCATGGAGATTATTGTTGATAAAAGATTTCGTGAAATTGATGCCGGTGAATGGGACGGTATAAAATTTAATGAGCTTGGTGATAAGTACGCCGAGGAATTCAGAATCTGGCGTGATGATATAGCAAATGCCAAATGCACAGGCGGTGAAAGCGTAGAAGATTTACGCAAACGTGTTTTTGGTGCGGCGACGGAGGTTGCTGAAAATAATGACGGAAAAACTGTTGTAATTGCAACTCATGCAACACCGATACGTGTCATGCAGACTTACGTACAGATGGGAAGTCTGGAAAAAATGAACGATATTCCATGGGTGTCAAATGCGTCTGTATCGGTATTTGAGTATGACAATGGAAAGTGGACGTGCAAAGCAGTGAGCGTGGATAAGCATTTGGGTGACCTTGTTACAGCGTTGCCGAGCAATGTTTAATTTTTGGTAAACGGGATGTATAAAAATGCACCGACCGTTCAATGGCTTAAAATCTATGTTTGTAATAATTTAAATATATTTAAACGTACAAATTAATGAAGGAATTCGCAAAATTGCGAATTCCTTCATGTTTTTATGCCATTGAACTACGAACGAAACTCACCACTCGACGTACCTTCGTACGCCGTCGGGCACTGGTATTATGCGAAAATTCGCATAATACTTCGTTTCGTCCGTTCTGCACTATTTTTCTACATCCC
>JAXJRQ010000131.1:0-4761 GCA_036310525.1 Clostridia bacterium | reverse complement strand
GCAAAACCCTTAACAATCAAGGTATCAGACTTTGACCGTGCCGCACCCAACGGAACAGGACATATAAAGGCAGGGCTTAACTATGCTATGAGTCTGCATGCGATAGTAACGGCACATGATGAAGGATATGCCGAGAACATGTATCTTGATGCCGCTACACGTACAAAGGTAGAGGAAACGGGCGGTGCAAACTTCCTGTTTATCACAAAGGATAATAAGGTTGTAACACCTAAATCATCAAGTATACTTCCGTCAATCACAAGACGTTCTTTGATGTATGTTGCAAAAGAGTATCTTGGTCTTGAAACGGAGGAACGTGAAGTTTATCTGGACGAGCTTGCTGATTTTGCAGAATGCGGTCTTTGCGGTACTGCAGCTGTAATTTCGCCTGTAGGCAAAATTGTTGACCACGGTAAGGAAATCTGCCTGCCGAGCGGTATGGATGAAATGGGACCGACAACTAAAAAGCTGTACGAAACACTTACAGGAATTCAGATGGGACTTATTGATGCACCCGAAGGCTGGATAAAGGTCATTGAATAATTTATAAAGCAAGTCGGCATAGCGTCGGCTTGTTTTTGTATATTTGGATGATTTTTTCGGTAGAATAGATATTATAATAAAATGATGAATGGAGATTAGTATATGAAATTTGCTTTTTTTGATGCGAAGCCGTATGATAAGCCTTCTTTCAATAAATACGGAGAGGAATACGGCGTAAAATTCAAGTATTTTGAAACAAAATTAAATGAAGACACCGTTGAGCTTGCGCAAGGCTATGACGGCGTGTGTGTATTCGTAAATGATACAGTTAATGAAGCGGTTATTGACCGCTTATGCGAAATGGGAATTAAAGCGATAGCTTTAAGATGCGCAGGCTTTAATAATGTTGATATGAAGCATGCTTTCGGAAAAATTCATGTTTTCCGTGTACCTGCATATTCACCGTATGCCGTAGCAGAGCACACAATGGCAATGCTTCTTACATCAATACGTCGTATTCATAAGGCATATATACGTACAAGGGATTTTAATTTCAGTCTTAACGGTATGACGGGCTTTGACCTTCACGGAAAAACAGTAGGTGTGATCGGTACGGGACGTATAGGACGTGTGTTTATAGATATATGCCGTGGCTTTGGCATGAAGGTACTTGCGTATGATAAATTCCCTGCACAAGGACTTGAAGACGGTGAAAATATCAGATATACCCAGCTTGATGAGCTGTTTAGTGAAAGTGATATTATTTCATTGCATTGTCCGCTTACTGATGAAACACACCACATTATTGATGAAGCCTCACTTGAAAAGTGTAAAAAGGGTGTGGTAATCCTTAATACTTCACGAGGAGCGCTTGTCGATGCAGAAGCACTTCTTATGAATATAAAATCACGTAAGGTTGGTGCGGCGTGTTTGGATGTGTATGAGGAAGAGTCGGAATTTTTCTTTGAGGATTATTCGGGACATATCGTTGAGGATGATACTCTTGCAAGACTTATTTCCATGCCGAACGTTATCGTAAGCTCACATCAGGCGTTTCTGACAGAAGAAGCTCTGTCAAATATTGCTCAGACAACGGTGGAAAATATAGTGGGATTCTTTAAAACAGGACAGTGTCCGAATGAATTGTGTTATCGCAGAGGAACAACTGAGGACTGTAAAAACGGAAAATGCTTCTGATGAATTATTTTTATTGAAATTTTTATTTATTTATGATATACTGAATATACAATCTGATAATCATGCATAAGTAATATAAAAAACGGAGGTATTAATATGTTAAACGAAAGAGTAAGAGAGCTGCTTAATCAGCAGATAAATAAGGAACTGTATTCTGCATATCTGTATCTGGATTTCTCAAATTATTTTGAGGACAGAGGTCTTGACGGATTTGCAAACTGGTACTATATACAGGCGCAGGAGGAAAGAGATCATGCTATGCTTTTCTACCGTTATTTGCAGAATAACAATGAAAAGGTAACACTTGAAGCAATCGCAAAGCCTGATAAGGTTCTTGACAGCGATATGGGCGTATTAAAGGCAGGACTTGAACATGAAGAGTATGTAACATCATTGATAAATGATATATACGCTGTTGCTTATGAACAGAAGGATTTCCGTACAATGCAGTTTCTTGACTGGTTCGTGAAGGAGCAGGGCGAAGAAGAAACAAATGCAAACGATATGATTACCAAAATGGAATTATTCGGTTCAGACCCCAAGAGTCTGTATATGCTTAACAGTGAGCTTGCAACACGTGTTTACACTGCACCGTCACTTGTTCTTGACTAATAACTTAGGATGAACAGGAGGAGTACGGCATGGAACTGGTATTATTGACCGCTGCCGGTGTTGGCGGGGCGACTGTGATTGGTGCGCTGATTGGTTTTATATTCAGGCAAATGTCGCACAGATTCTCGGATATAGTTCTATCCTTTGCGGCAGGCGTAATGCTTGCGGCGGCTGTTCTGGGGCTGGTTATACCGTCGCTTGAATACGGCGGCAGGTTTGGAATTATAATTACCGTTTCGGGGATATTTGTCGGTGCTTTAAGCCTTAATCTTATTGATAAACTGGTACCGCACCTGCACAAGATGGTAGGTGCTGATATTGAATCGCATAATAATGCAAGTCTCAATAAGGTGTTGTTGTTTGTTATGGCTATTGCAATTCATAATCTTCCTGAGGGTATTGCTGCAGGTGTGGGCTTCGGTTCGGGTGATACATCACAGGCACTTCTTATTGCGGGTGGTATAGCATTGCAGAATATTCCGGAGGGTATGGTTATTATATCTCCGATGCTTGCATCGGGAGTAACTCCCAAAAGAACATTTATATGCGCTATGCTCACAGGAGTTGTGGAAGTAATCGGAACACTTATCGGATATTTTGCGGTAAGCATTTCAACAGCTATACTTCCGTTTGCACTTGCGTTTGCCGGCGGAACAATGCTGTATGTGATAAGCGATGAAATGATTCCCGAAACACATGCACACGGATGTGAACGTGGTGCGACATATGCACTGCTGGTGGGCTTTTGTATTATGCTCATAAGCGACGTGCTTTTAGGCTGAATTTAATGAACGGCTTCTTCTTTTTGAAGGAGCCGTTTTTCTATAGGTAATAATTATACAAAAAACAGCGAATAAACGAAATATAAATAAGAAAGTATGACAATTATTGATAAAAGAGGTTGACAATCTTACCATACACTGATAAAATAGAATAGTATAACAGTTTTCTGCCGCACAAAGGCAGAATGAAGATAAGCGTTTAGATAAAAAACGCTTTCGGCACCATCTCTGAAAAGTATACAGATGGTCTACAGGCACATTATAACAATATAAAATGTGCAATAATCTATATATTGATAAAGGGGGAATTTTTTTGAGAATGACCGGTGCTGAAATGGTTGTAAAAGCATTAGAAAGAAACGGCGTAAAGATGGTATTCGGGTATCCCGGTGCGGCGAACTGTCCGATAATTGATAAGCTGTCTTTCTCATCTATAAAGCATATTCTCACACGTAACGAGCAGGGAGCGGCGCATATGGCTTCCGGTTATGCAAGAGTCATGAAAACAGCAGGCGTATGTACTGCAACATCAGGTCCGGGAGCAACAAACCTTATTACAGGTATTGCAACGGCATATATGGACAGCATTCCTATGGTGGCACTCACAGGTCAGGTAGGAACAGCGTTGATAGGTAAGGACGCATTTCAGGAGGTTGACATTACGGGCGCAACTCTTCCGTTTACGAAGCATAGCTATCTTGTAAAAGACGGTCTTGAAATAGGACGTGTTCTGGATGAGGCATTCCACATTGCAAATACGGGAAGACCCGGTCCGGTACTTATCGACTTACCAATGGATTTGCTAAAGAAAGAATTTGATTATCCTGATGAGGTGGAGCCGGTAAATGTACGAGGCTACAGACTGCTTGATAAAGCAAATGAATCGCAGATTAAAAAGGTTGCAGAAGCAATCAAAAAGGCAAAGAAGCCTATTATTCTTGCAGGCGGCGGAATTGTTTCATCGGATGCTATTGAAGAACTCAGAAAATTTGTGGATGAAACAGACATTCCTGTTGTTTCAACAATGATGGGTATAGGAACTATACCGACTGACGACAAGCATTACTATGGAATGCTCGGTTCGCACGGAACAAAGAAGGCAAATCTTGCACTAAATCACAGTGACCTTGTGCTTGGTATGGGTACAAGACTTGGTGACAGAACAATAGCAAACATAAAGGGTCTTGAGCAGGTTAAAAAGCTTGTACATATTGATATTGACCCTGCAGAAATAGGAAAAAACACACAGGCACTTATTCCGGTAGTAGGCGACATAAAGGATGTTCTTATACAGCTTATACCGCTTGTTAAGGGATATAAGACAGGTAAGGAATGGAATGACGAGCTTGAAGATTTGCGGGTAAAATATCCGTCAGTGGTAGATAGTGAGGATGATGGATTTGTTAATCCGAAGTATTTCCTTCAGGTTCTTGCAAAGAAAACCAATTCGGATGTTTATCTGTCAACAGAAGTAGGACAGAATCAGATATGGCCATCAAACTACTTCACATTCAAGACACCACGTACACTTATTACATCAGGCGGCTTCGGAACAATGGGTTACGGACTTCCTGCAGCAATCGGTGCTTCGGCGGCGCAGAATGAAAAGCCCGTTTTCGCTATTATGGGTGACGGCAGCTTCCAGATGGATTTGCCCGAAATGGGTACAATGTGTCAGCATGATATT
>JAXJRQ010000130.1:0-7464 GCA_036310525.1 Clostridia bacterium | reverse complement strand
TGTTCATTTTCAATGATGCTTCCGCTTAGTGTATGTGCAGACAATGAGTATGACATTGTTGCATACAAGGATACGTATGTACGCTCAAACCAGACATGGACAAATTATGGCTCAGAGTCTTTGGTTACTTCAAACGGAAGCTCAAGAGCATATTTCTCATTTGATTATACAGAGTTAAAAAATGATGATGCAAAGGTTCTGAATCCACCGTCTCCCAATATGGGTTTCTGGTACGAGGCAGACATTACCAAAGCAATTGAGAGAGGCTTTAAGCTCAAAAACAGAAAGCTTGATATACAGTTTGCGCCTAAGCCTATTGCAAAATCAAGTATGAACGGTACTTTTCAGACTCGTGAATCGCAATTTAACAAACCACATATCAAGATTGTGATGAATGATGACAATACAGTGGTGAAAAGTGCAAAGCTGTATATATTCGGCGGAACTCTTGCTCCGAGAGTTGAAGTAAATTACGTTGAAAGCTATGACGAAATGAAGGTCACATATGATACAAGACCTCTTGTTGGTGCGCATATTGCTTATGCGTATAAAAACCATGAGCTTTCGGGTGTATTTTTAGATGATACAAAAATAGAAACTGTAAGCGGAATGAGCTATCAGGGTGCAATGACAAGCACAATGACCTCATTTGAGGCGGCATTTCCTGATGAAATTGAATGGGATGAGATTTATGATGTAAAGCAGGTTCCCACGATTGAACAGGTAATAGACGATTTTAACAGAACAAATCCCAATGGCGAGCATCCCCGTATTGTGGGTAATAAAGAAAGCTGGGAACGCATACGTAAATGGTATAAAGAGGGCAATGAATATGTTGTCAAATGGGCAGAAAGTATTCTTGCGTCTGCTGAAAGCTCCGTTAAGAATATAAACAATATTCCCAGAGAATTCACATGGAACTCAAGCGGAAGCGATATGCGTTATCGAGGCGGAGATATTCCTGTACTCGGAAAAGCTTATCAGCTTACACTTGATACAAAATATTCCGATGCGGCATATAAAAAGATGGAAATCATGGCACATTACAGCCATTGGAACGCATCGGGTAAGGACTTGAATATCGGTGACTGTGCGCTCAATGTGGGTACTGCATTCGACCTTGTGTATGATGCGCTCACTCCCGAACAGCGTGAGGTTGTTGTTGGCGGTATAGTGCGTCATGTTATGAATACACGTATCGGCAGACCGAATGGTAACTACAACAACTGGAATCCCGTTACAAACGGCGGTATGGGTATAGCGGCTCTTGCAATCATGAACGAAGAACCGCGTATTGGTGCACAGATGGTTGTGCAGTCGGTAAAAACAATTCCGAAATCCCTTATGGAATATTATCCGCATGGTTCATTCCCTGAAGGCCCGTCTTATTGGGGATATATGACCTCCAATCTGTTCGGATTTACTGCGGCGCTTAATGAAAGTTGCGGTTCAAGCTACGGCATTGAGGATTTCCCTGGACTTTCCACTACGGGATACTATGCTTTGTATACGCAGGGACCGACAAGTGATATAAGATTTAAATACGGTGACGATAAAAACAAAACCATAGGTGCGGAAACATTTATGTATCTTGCTAAGACCTATGATAATCCGGACTTTATGAAATATCAGTTCGGATTTATAAAGGAAAATAATTCTTATGCAGGTTTGGGACCATATTGGCTGGATGAGGACAGCTTTAAATATGCAGAAGAAAAATATAATGATATTCCGCTTGATAGACGATTTGACGGATATACCCCTGTTGCAACAATGCGAAGCGGATGGAATGATCCCAATTCATTGTTCTTTGGAATAAAGGGCGGTTATCCGCAGATTTCACATGCTGATCTGGACATCGGTACATTTATTCTTGCCGCAAACGGCGTGGAATGGAGTAAGGAGTATTATCCACTTGATTCGGTAGGTTCAGGTTTTCCGTCGCATTCGAGAAAATCGAGATACTTCTTCTATTCTTCATCACCGCAGGGACACAATACTTTGTTGTTTAACCCCGGAAATTCATATCCCGATATGGATTTGGGACAGTCGATAAATACACATTCAAAATTTGAAAAATCATATTCAGATGAGAATAGTGCATATGTAGTCCTCGATATGAGTGATGCATATAAAAAGTATGTAAGCAGTGCAAGACGAGGTATTGCGCTTATTAATAACCGCCGTGAATTTTTAATTCAGGATGAAATCATGAGCGGTGCAAGCAATCTTACTTACTGGTTTATGCATACGGATAAGGATATTACGGTTGATGGTGATACTGCAATTCTTACAAGCGGAGAAAAACGATTGTACTGTAAAATTCTTGAACCGGCAAATGCTCAGTTCTCGATAATGGATGCAAAACCGTTACCGAAAACACCGGGTATTTATGACCATGATGTGGTTGCTTTTGAGGGCGAGAAGAAGCTTGCAATCAAGACAGAGCTTCGCGGAAATCAGAAAATAAGTGTATGGATGGTTCCGCTTACAAAGTATGATGAAATTCCTACAGAGGAGCCGAAGGTTTGTGACATTGATAAGTGGCCTATGTCTGAGAGTGAAGTGGCAAAGCTTTCTATGATTAAGGTCAACGGTCACCCGATTGAGGATTTTGAAGGTCATAAATTTGTGTATGATGTAAAGAGTGGTGCTGAATCCTTTGATGTTGAGTTTGAAGGTGACGGTGTCAGTGTTAATAAGATTGAAAAGCAAGAATGTGTAATTCTTGAATGTACAAGTCCGGGTAAAAAGAAGTCACGTTATGTAATTAAAATTGCTCCGGAAAGTCTTGCAGAAAAGATTAAGATTACTGCAAGCTCAGTGCCGCAACCGGCTAATTCGCCTGAAATGACTCTCGACGGTGATCTTACAACCCGCTGGGCATCTACAAACGAGCAGACGATTGAATATGACCTTGGCGCACCTGTTATGCTTGACAGTGTTCTTGTTGCATTCTATCAGGGCGCTGCGAGAATGTACAACTTCAAGATTGAAATTTCAGAAGATGGCGATGCGGAAAAATATGAAACAGTCTTTGACGGAAAGAGCTCCGGTGATACGGGAGACCTTGAAAAATATTCATTTGACAAGAGACTTGTACGTTATGTTAAGATTACATGTAATAAGAGTAATGCAAATGAATGGAATAACGTCGCTGAAGTCGTATTTGGCTATGCCGAATAATGAAAGGAGAAAAAAATGGAAAGTATATATGTCACAGACGAAGTGAAAAAGCGAGCACTTCAAATTAAGGAAATGCTTGCAGGTAATCCTGTTACAAACGGTGTTTCTATAACAGACAGAAGCTTTTGGGATAACGTCCACACAAGTGTGGACGTTCCCGAATTAATTTCGCGTGTTGAAGGATATATCGCTGAACCGTTCCCTGAAATCACTGAAGAAATTTATTATGAGATCAGAAATAATGCTAAAGTACGACAGTCTGATAAAATTGTTTTTACTTCTATGCGTCGTCTGGAACAGGCTGTTCTTGCTGAATGCATAGAGAATAAGGGACGTTTTCTTGAGTATATAATTAATGGTATAAAGTCAATATGTGCACGTAAAAGCTGGGTTCGTTCAGGTCATGACAGCGCATTTGATTACTGTGATTATGAGGGCAGACACGGTCTGGTTGATTTGTATTCATCGTCCATTGCGTGGCGGCTTGCTACATGTGACTATTGTCTTGGGGATAAGCTTCCCGAGGATTTGCGTAATGAGCTTGCTTCAAAAGTCAGAGAAAAGGTACTTGATGTGTTTTTCAAACGCCTTTACGAAAATCCCGAAACTACAAGATTTAACGGTATTGTACCGCTATACTGGCTTGATGCGTTTGATAACTGGCTGAGTGTTTGTCTTGCAGGTGTAACGGGTGCAGGTATCTATTACTGTAACGATGACGAGAAGGCGCTCCTTATTGCAGTTTACGAAAAAATGATTCAGAATTATCTCAATTCACTTCCGGGCGGTGATTGCGTGGAAGGATTAAGCTATTGGGGATATGGTTTTGGTAAGTTTGTTGCCGCATCAGATATGATATACCGTGCCACAGGCGGTAGGGTGGATTTGTATAAGCAGAAGGAATTTCTTGAAGCGGCAAAATTCGGCTATCGCATAAGCGTTTGTGAGGGAGTGTATCCAACTGCGGCAGACTGTGATATAAAAGCAAAGCCGTCAGGCTTTTGCATGAAATACCTCAGCCGCCGTGCAAATCTTTCATATGATTATCAGTATGAGTCGGTTGGTGAGGATATTTATATCGTAATGATGATGCTCAATTGGAACAAAAACCTTAATGGTTCTGTTTCAATGGAGAATACGGATGAAAAAGTCCGTACATATTTTGAAAAACGCAGTGTCCTTATTTCAAGAAATGAAAAACGTGATTTCGGTGTGTATATTCAGGCAGGAAACAATCATGTTCCGCATAATCATAATGATATAGGTAATTTTATTATCGGTATGGAGGGTGAAACGTTTGTTGTTGACCCCGGTCTTACGCAATACGGTGGTATTACATTCTCTGAACGCAGATATGAAATTGGAGTCCTTTCATCGTTTGGTCATAGTGTACCAAAGGTGTGCGGTATGCTTCAGGGGCCTGAAAAATTCTTGTCGGTTAATACGAACACTACCTCAAAAAGAAGCGATGATGCATATGAAGAAATTAAATATTTCGGCGAGGTAGTTGAAAAACAGTTTGGCGATGACTCGGACAGAATTGTGATTGATATGAAAAACGCCTATGAATGTGATAAGCTTGTGTCACTCACACGTGAAATGGTGTTTGACAGAGTAAGAGAAGAAGTTACAGTAACAGACAAGTTTGAATACACAGAAGAAAACTCATTTGAAACTGCGTTTGTGACTCTTCTCAATGTAGATGTTGTTGACAGAAACAATGTTGAAATTAAAGGCAAAAATAATACTATGAGTGTAAAGTACGGCGGAAATGACGGTGAAATTAATTTCGCTTGCATAGACGGTGCATACACCAATGATAAAACAACTCCGATTCATCCCTTGCGTGTGGCTAAAAAGGTATATGCGAAAAACGGAGCCGTTTCAATGATTTTTAAAAAAAAAATAACAAAATAACCTGTTATCGCAGATAACAGGTTATTTTGTTATTTTAACAGCTTGTTTTTTCTTTTTACGTTTCTTAAATGAAAGGTGGCATCCGGGATAAACATGTCCTATTTCCACCTCGAAGCATTCGACAATTTCGGATAGTGATGTGAGGCTGTAGTCCTCCATGATACGCAACAGAACCGAGGCGCATGCGTATGCGTCATCATTGGCATTGTGATGCATGAATTTCACATTAAGCGCATTGCAAAGGTTGTTCAGCTTGTGACTCAAAAGCTCGGGATATGCAAGCTGTGACAGGCGTACTGTGCATAAGTATTTAAAAGAGGGGTATTCAATACCGAATAAGTCCAGAGTGGCACAAAGAGCACCGACATCAAACATCGCATTGTGTGCAACAATGGTTTTGTTTTCAAGATAAGGTCTGATTTCGTTCCAGCATCGGTCAAATGTCGGCTGTGTCAGTACCATGTCGGGAGTTATGCCATGGATTTTTATGTTGTATTCGTTAAAATCAAAGGGAGTGGGTTTTATAAGTATTTCTTTGCGTTTTACGATTTTGCTGTTTTCCACAACGCAGATTCCCATGCTGCATATACTTGTGTATTTCGATGTTGCTGTTTCAAAATCAATTGCCACAAAGTCCATTAAAAATCCCTCCTTTAAAATTACTACAAATTTAATTATATAACTTTATATAAAAAAAGTCAAAGGAAATTTTACTTTTTATATTGACAATCTTTTGCTATATGATAAAATAATCTTTGTTAGTTGACTGAGGTGTATTATATATGGAAGAAAAATTTATGAAAGAAGCGATTAAGCTTGCAAAAAAAGCACAGCTTCTTGACGAAATGCCCGTTGGCGCTGTGATTGTTAAAGACGGAAAAATTATTGCTCGTGGCTATAATAAGCGTGAAACGAAAAAGAATGCACTTTTGCATGCGGAGATTGATGCAATTAATAAAGCGTGCAGAAAACTTGGCGGATGGCGGCTTGTCGGATGCGACATGTATGTAACGCTTGAGCCATGCCCTATGTGTGCGGGCGCTTTGCTTAATGCAAGAGTGGAAAATGTGTATTTTGGGGCATATGATGAAAAATCAGGCTGTGCAGGCTCAGCGCTTAATTTGTTTAATATGAATTTGTGCAATTACAGCCTTAATGTGCAGGGCGGTATTTTGCAGGAAGAATGTACACTCGTGATAAAGGATTTCTTTAAAAATCTACGCAATAGAAAAAATTCATAATTTAACTATAGATTTTTTCGGATAAATGGTGTATAATCTAATTTAACAGTTAATTTTTCAGAAAGGACAACCATTAAAATGAAAAAGTTACTTCTTATTATAATGTCAGCCGTTATGCTTTCGTCAGTGACAGCTTCGGCGGCAGAGTTTAATGATATACATGGACACTGGGCTGAAGCGGTCATAAACCGTCTTGCTGATGGCGGCGTGGTTTCGGGAATAAGTGCAGGAGAATTTGCTCCTGAAAATACTGTGACAAGAGCGCAATATCTGAAAATGATTATGAATGCGGTGGGAATTAGTGAAGAACCATGCAGTACGGATATGTGTCTTGATGCGGCAAAGGGAGAGTGGTATTGCGGATACCTTAACAGTGCACTAAGAAAAGGACTTATTCCTGATGAGATGATTACAGATTATAAGGCAGAGATTGTTCAGAATGCAGAAGGAACCGAAGCAAGCGTTGTTTATAGCGGTAAATTTAATGCAAATCAACCCATCAACCGTGAAGAAATGGCGTTTATTACTGTGAGCATGTATCAGTATATATTGAATGCAAAAACTATGCAGTCAATGGTTGAGCCTTCTAATATATCTTTTACGGATAAGGAAGAAATCAGCCTGTGGACCGTTTCTGGCGTTGAACTGGCTGCAGCTAACGGTATTATAACCGGAATGGATGACGGCAGATTTAAACCAAAAGAAACGGCAACACGTGCTCAGGCGGCAACAATTATAGGCCGTGTTCTTGATAAAATGGGGAAATAAAGAAAGGAGAAGTGTGAAAAATGTTTAGTAAAAAAGCAATAAGAATAATTTGTCTTGTCACCGCAGTAGCGTTGACTCTACCTATTTTAATAGCGGCAGTTCTTGCGCTTACAGGCGGAACTGTTTAAAATGCACAAAACGGACTACATATTTTTGGGCTTTTTGAATACAGAGTTTACAAAAGCGAAAAATAAGGCAAAAAAGTAGTTGACAAAGGCAAAAAAATATGCTAAACTAACGAAGTTGCCACAGAGGAGATACCCCAAAACGGCTTAGAAATAAAAAGTTTGAAAAAAACTAAAAAAAGTTTTAAAAAAGGTATTGACAAAAAAGAAAAGATGTGGTAATATAT
>JAXJRQ010000129.1:0-16580 GCA_036310525.1 Clostridia bacterium | reverse complement strand
GTGTGGATATGAATCAGGAGGACTACGTATCAGTATGCGTAAGCGACCTTTCAAACACCACCACACTTCTGCAGGCATTTGACGGACTTGCAGGTAAGCTCAATACATGTATTGACAATTTCGACAGCTATGCCGACTTTTCGCACAGCATGAACAACGTCCATATAATGGGCGGAAAAACATTTGAAGAGGGATATTCAAACCTTGTAGACCTTGCGGATTTTTCAAAGCAGGTTTCACCGAGCGCACAGTATGACCCTATGCTTATTGAAACAGCGCTTGCAGACGCAGTTGCACACAAGGTAACAGGACTTCTGACCTCATATGCAGGCGGTATCGGTATTTTTTATCCCGTACGTCAGAATATAGACGAGCTTAAGAAATATTTTGATATAACCGCATCCTCAAACTATGTAAATTTTCTCAGAAATATATGCTCAAAGGTGCAGTTTGACGATGAATACGCCGACTATTCAAACACCACCGCATGGAACAGTTATCTTAACGAAAAAGCATATTTTAACTACAATGCAAAAATTGCTGAAAATAAGTATGAAGTGAACATTGTCGGCAATATGGATATTGCTTGCGATGTATCTCTCGGACTCTACAAGTATGACGAAAACAGTGATGATTTTCTGTTTATAAGTGATGACAACATCCCCGAAACAGACCGTAAGGCAGGAATATACAAGGACAGCGGCGAATTTTTTGCGCTTACGCTTAACGGAATACCCGTTTCAGCGCAAATTGCCGATAAGGGCGATAATTACACGCTCTATTCCATTCCGGCATATGTAAATAACACTCCCGGAAATATTCGTGCGGCACTTATAACAAGCGGACGTAAGCCAAGATTTAAGGTTTACGGTTTCTGGAAGGGCGCAAATGCCGCATATGGTATATCTGACAGAAAAGTGTATAAAATATTCCCGTTCGATAAAATTGAGCCATATTTTATATCATACGGTAGCGGTGAATACTTCAAATCAGGAAAAACCTACGCAAAACTGATGAAGCTTGAAAACCAGCCCATAAGCGATGGTCAGTACAAGCTTGAATACCGTATAAGGGATATTTACGGCGACGTAATCAGAACAGACCCGTCAGTTATGACGGTATCGGGAAATTCTATAACAAAGAATTAGGTGTAAAATATGTATATTAAAACCACAAAAGAGCTGATTAAATTTCTTGATGAAAGCACCGACTGCTTTCACGCAGCAGACAACGTAAGAAAAATACTCACAGATAATGGTTTTTGCGAGCTTTTTGAAAACGATAAATGGGAGATAGAAAATGACAAGAAATATTTTGTCATGAGAAATATGTCCTCTGTGATTGCTTTTAAAACCCCCGCAAAAAAGCCTGTCGGAATAATGATTGCGGCAACTCACAGCGATTCACCCTCGTTTAAAATCAAGCCAAATGCCGAAATGGAATGTGAAAATCACTATCTGAAGCTTAATACTGAGGGCTATGGCGGAATGATAGACTCTTCATGGCTTGACAGACCGCTTTCCGTTTCGGGAAGAGTGTGCGTAAAAACAGAAAACGGAATTGACATGAAGCTTATAAGTATTGACCGTGACCTGATGCTTATCCCAAACCTTGCTATTCACATGAATCCGGACGCAAATAAGGGATATGAATTTAATCATCAGCGTGACCTTATTCCGCTTTTCGGTTCAGAAAAGGGTCAGTTTTTATCGTTAATTTCTGAACATGCCGTTGCAGATGAAGAAGACATACTCGGATACGATTTATTCCTCTACAACCGCACAAAAGGTTGCATATGGGGCGCTGAAAACGAATATTTTTCATGCTCACGCATAGATGATTTACAATGTGCCTATGCGGCATTAAAAGGCTTTATTGAAGCAGAAAAATCAGAGTCATTAAATGTTTTTGCGGTATTTGACAACGAGGAAGTCGGTAGCGGTACAAAGCAGGGCGCAAAATCGGATTTCCTTTTGGGAGTACTTGAAAGAATATACGAAAACATGGGCTTATCACGTGAAGATTACAGAGCAGCGCTTGCCAACGGACTTCTTGTGTCGGCGGATAACGGACATGCCGTTCATCCCAACCACAGTGACAAATCCGACCCGACAAACCGCATTTACATGAACGAGGGTATCGTGATAAAATATCACGCTAACCAGTGCTATACAACGGACGCTGTTTCGGGTGCGTTGTTTAAGGCAATATGCGAAAGAGCAAATGTCCCGTATCAGGAATTTACAAACAGAAGTGATGCACGAAGCGGTTCAACGCTCGGAAACCTTGCAAACACTCATGTATCATTAAATTCCGTTGATATAGGTCTTGCACAGCTTGCTATGCATTCGGCATACGAAACAGCAGGCACAAGGGACACTGAATATATGATTAAGGCAATAAAAACATTTTTTGAAACAGTAACCGTATGCGACAAAAACAATAAAATAATATTTACCTGATAGAAAACATTAATGCACTGCAAATGCAGTGCATTAATGTTTTCTATCTTTCAGGAAATTGTATTTTTTTACGATTTAAAAATTTTTGTTTACTTTCACACGTTAAAGTGGTATAATATTTATATATGAAAATTCCACCAACGAAAGGAATGAAAATATCTTGAAAGAATTGAACAATGAATCTACGGACAACCTCATGAAAGCCGTTTTAAAGCTTGAAACAATGGAGGAATGTTATAACTTTTTTGAGGATTTATGCACCATTGCGGAAATAAAATCACTCAGCCAGCGCCTTGAAGTGGCACAGATGCTTACCGACAAAAAGGTTTATTCCGACATTGCCGCTGAAACGGGAGCTTCAACAGCAACCATAAGCCGAGTAAATAAATGTATAAATTACGGCAAAGACGGCTATAATTTAGTGATTAAAAGATTGAGGGAGGACGCTCAATGAAAAGCTACGGCGATTTCGCTATGATTTATGACCGGCTGATGCATGGTGACATAAATTACGAAAGGCTTGCAGATTACATAGAAAATATTTTTACGCATTATGGCATAAACCCCAATCTTGTATGCGAGCTGGCATGTGGTACGGGAAATGTGACAATTCCGCTTGCAAAGCGTGGTTATGACATGACCGCTGTTGATATTTCCGAGGATATGCTCAATATCGCCCGTGAAAAGTCGGAAGGTCTTGATATTCTTTATCTTAATCAGAACATGGCAGATATTGACCTGTACGGTACTATGGACGCATTTTTGTGCATGATAGACGGCATAAACTACGTGCTTGCACCCAGGGTTCTGCTTGATACATTTACAAAAATCAAGCGTTGCTTTATGGAAAAGGATGCACTGTTTATATTCGATATAAGCACACGCTATAAGCTTAAAAATACAATCGGGAAAAACACATTCGTTTATCCCGGCAAGGATGTATTTTATACGTGGCAGAACAATTATATAGAAAATAAAAACATTTCGGATATGTTTCTGACGTTTTTTGTGAAGGAAAAGCACGGCTATAAACGCTTTGAGGAAAGGCATCTGCAAAAGGCATATTCCGTATCAGAGCTCAGATATATTCTGAAAAAAGCAGGCTTCTCAAAAATAGACACCTACAGCTATCTAACATTTGAAAAGCCGAAAAAAAATGATGAAAGAATTGTATTTGTATGCCGATGAAAATACGCTTAAAACCTTGCAATTTTCTATAAAATATGGTATAATTAATATGTTGTGATATAATAAAAACGAAAGGCCGCAAAATACGGCTTTTAGATTAATATTTGAGCCGCAAAAAGCGGCATGGAGGATATTATGGCTAAAAAATCCAAAGAAAAAGAACTGGATATGTCAATCATTGAAAATCAAAAAATTGTCAATGTTGACCTTGACAGGGAAATGAAAAAAGCGTACATTGACTACGCCATGAGCGTTATTGTCAGCCGTGCGCTTCCCGACGTGCGTGACGGTTTAAAGCCTGTTCACCGCCGTATCCTGTACGATATGTACGAAGGAAATCTTTTATACGAAAATGACTTCCGTAAGTCGGCGACCACCGTTGGTTCTGTGCTCGGTAAATACCATCCGCATGGTGACGCTTCGGTATATGATGCAATGGTACGTCTGGGTCAGGACTTCTCGCTTCGTTATCCTCTTGTATTCGGTAAAGGTAACTTCGGTTCAATCGACGGCGACCCACCTGCTGCTTACCGTTATACGGAAGCAAAAATGTCAAAGATTTCAGCCCTGATGCTCAGCGACATCGAAAAGGAAACCGTTGATTTTGTCCCCAACTTCGACGATAAGCTTCAGGAGCCTGACGTTCTTCCGTCACGTTTTCCACAGCTTCTTGTAAACGGAAGTAACGGTATTGCGGTTGGTATGGCTACCAATATTCCGCCGCATAATCTCTCGGAATGTATTGATGCAATTCTTGCAAGCATTGACGATCCGATGATAACTATTGAAGAGCTGATGAACTACATGCCCGGTCCCGACTTCCCCACTGGCGGCGTAATCATGGGCAGAGGCGGTATTCGTCAGGCATATACAACAGGACGTGGTAAAATCACTCTCCGTGCAAAAGCCGAGATAGAAGAGGACAAGCATGGCAGACCGAGAATACACGTTTCGGAAATCCCGTATAAGGTTAACAAGGCTCAGCTTGAAAAGCATATTAACGAGCTTGTACGTGACGGTAAGCTTGACGGCATTTCATCAACACGTGACGAGTCGGATGAGGACATCCATCTTATCATTGAGCTTAAGCGTGATGCAAACCCGAATGTAGTTCTGAATAACCTTTATAAGTTCACTCAGATGCAGGACACCTTCGGCGTAATTCTGCTTGCGCTTGTTGACAAACAGCCTAAAATCCTTAATCTTAAGGAAATGATAGACTATTACGTTGCTCATCAGGAGGATGTAATCAAGAGAAGAACAGAATACGACCTTAAAAAGGCTCAGGAAAGAGCTCATCTTCTCGAAGGCTACAAGACAGTTATTGATAATGTTGACGAGGTTATCAAGATAATACGTGCTTCAAAGAGTATTCCCGATGCAAAAACTGCTCTTATAGAACGCTTCGGACTTGACGATATTCAGGCAACCGCTATCGTTCAGATGCAGTTGGGACGTTTGTCAGGCATGGAACGTGATAAGATTGAAGCTGAATATGACGAGCTTGTTGCTAAAATCGCAGAATACAACGATATTCTTGCAAACGAAAGTAAAATCCTTGATATTGTCAAGGAAGACCTTATCGCAATCAAGAACAAGTACGGCGATTCAAGAAGAACAGAAATTACAGCCAACTTCAACGATATAGATGATGAAGACCTTATCGAAGAGGAAGAATGTATTGTAACAGTTACTCATAATGGCTATACAAAGCGTATGCCGGTTGATACGTATAAGTCACAGCGCAGAGGCGGAAGAGGTATTACGGGTATAACAACACGTGAAGAGGACTTTGTTGAGCATCTGTTCACAACCTCAACCCACCACAATATACTTTTCTTTACCACACGCGGCATTGTATATCAGCTTAAGGGTTATCAGATTCCCGAAGCTACACGTCAGGCAAAGGGTATGGCTATTGTAAATCTTCTGCCGCTTGAACAGGGCGAAAAAATATCGGCGATGATTCCGATTAAGACATTTGAAAAGGGTAATTATCTAACTTTTGTTACGAGAAACGGTCTTATCAAAAAGACCGACCTTATGGACTACTCACGTATTCGCCAGAACGGCTTAAGAGCTATTGAGCTTGTCGAGGGTGACGAGCTGATAAGTGTACGTCTGACAGACGGCGAGCAGGAAATCGTTATTGCAACACATGACGGTCTTGCTATCCGCTTCAATGAAAAGGATGTACGTTCAATGGGCAGAACCACACGTGGTGTACGTGGTATCAGACTGCATGACGGCGACTTCGTTGTGAGTGCAACCGTTCCCGGTGAGGGCGAAACACTTCTCATGGTAACTGAAAACGGCTACGGTAAGAAAACAGAGGTTGAAGAATATCGTGCTCAGTCAAGAGGCGGTAAGGGTATATTTACTTATCGAATCACTGACAAGACAGGTAAGCTTGTCGGCATGACATCTGTTAATGACAGCGAAGACGTTATGCTTATTACCTCAGAGGGTGTTGTTATAAGAATGCACGCCGACGAAATAAGCACCTTCGGCAGACAGACTCAGGGTGTACGTTTGATGCGTCTTGCTGATGAAGTAAGCGTTGTAAGCCTTGCTCTTACTGAAAGATACGAGGAAGAAGAAGCAGAGGGCGAAGCAACAGAGGGCGAAGAGCCTGTAAGCGAAGAAAATACCGTAGTTTCGGATACAGAAGCTTCTGAAGGAGACGAAGAATAATGAAAAAAATTATTACTGCAATTATTCTTTGCATGGTGACAGTTTTTACACTGTCATCATGCAAAAGTGAAAAGACAGCCGACAGCTCGGTTTCACAAAACAACAATATCGTGATAGAGCTTGCTGACGGAAAAACTATTAAAGCGGAATTATATCCCGAAATTGCACCGATTACCGTTGAAAATTTCAAAAAGCTAATCAGTGAAAATTTCTTTGACGGTCTTATCTTCCACCGTGTTATCAGTGGTTTCATGATTCAGGGCGGCGGCTTTGACAAGGATATGAACCAGAAAAAAGCCGAAGCAATCAAGGGCGAATTCGAGTCAAACGGCGTTAAAAACAGCCTTTCACACGAAAGAGGTGTGCTTTCAATGGCACGTACAAATGTAAAGAACAGTGCTTCATCACAGTTCTTTATCATGCACAAGAAAAGTCCGCATCTTGACGGCGAATATGCCGCATTCGGTAAAGTTACAGAGGGTATGGAGGTTGTTGATGCGATTGCAGCTTCAAAAACCACAACTCTTCCCAACGGCATGAGCGATGTACCCGTTACACCGGTTATTATTAAAACAATCAGATTTGATGAATAATTATTGACAGCCTTTTTATGGCAGATTGGAGTTTAAAATGGATATAGAAATCGTAATGGAAAACGGCGGTATCATTAAAGCAGAGCTTTATCCCGCATCTGCACCGATTACCGTAGCAAACTTTGTTAAGCTTATCGAAGAGAATTTCTTTGACGGTCTTATCTTCCACCGTGTTATCAGCGGCTTTATGATTCAGGGCGGCGGCATGACAGTAGACGGTGAACAGAAGCACACCGAAAGCATTAAGGGTGAATTCACGAAAAACGGTGTTGACAATCCCTTAAAGCATACAAGAGGCGTACTTTCAATGGCAAGAACTATCTTCCCGAACAGTGCATCATCACAGTTCTTTATCATGCATGCAGATGCTCCGCATCTTGACGGCGAATATGCTGCATTCGGTAAGGTTACTGAGGGTATGGACATAGTTGACGCAATTGCAGAAACCGCAACCGACTATCAGGATTGTCCGATTGAACCACAAATTATAAAAACAATCAGAATGGCATAATAAAAAAACCAAAATGGAGTAAACACTCCATTTTGGTTTTTATTTATACATCACGTATTTTCCATACGGCATCTACTGCCCTTTCCACATCGGATTTTTTATTAAAAAATCCGAATGACGCACGCACCGCACCTGTTTTTTCAGTACCGAGCGCTTTATGTGCAAGCGGTGCACAGTGATAGCCGGCACGAAGCGCAATTTTATCACCTATAGCCTGCGCAGTTTCTCCCGACGTTTTTCCCACGATATTAAACGCAACGGTTCCCGTCTTGTTTTCTCCGCCGTAAACCTTGATTTTACCCATATTCCTCAGGCAGTCTTCAAATTTATCCGCAAGGAATTTTTCCTTTTCATATATCGTATTTACACCCGTTTTACGTATAAACTTTATTCCCTCGCCCAGCGCCTTTATTGCCGGAACATTCATTGTTCCGCTATGAAGCATATCGGGCATAAACAACGGCTGTTCAAGGCTTTCAGAACTGCTTCCCGTTCCCCCCGTAATCACCGGAGAAAGTTTTTTAGCATCTCTTACATACACTCCACCGCTGCCGAGCGGGCCCATAAGTCCCTTATGTCCCGAAAACACCAGAAAATCCGCTTTCATTTTTTCCACGTCACATTCTATACAGCCGGCGCTCTGCGCTGCATCGACAAGAAAGGGTATATTATTTTCATTCGCAATTTTACCTATTTCACACACAGGCTGTATACTTCCGCATACATTTGAAGCATGAGTGCATACAATAAGACACGTGTCCTCACGTATTGCTTCTTTCACCTTTTGCGGATTTACATATCCTTTATCATCCGCCCATACAACCGTATAATTACTCATAAGATGTACCGGTCTGAGAACGCTGTTATGCTCCATACAGGTCACGACAGCATGACCGCCGCCCTTTAACATTCCCAATATAACCAGATTAAGACCGTACGTTGCGTTCGGCATAAATGCAATATTCTGCGGATTTTTAATATTAAATAGCTCCGCCGCTTCATCCTGCGCCGACACAATTATATCAGCACCCCTGACACTCATCTTATGTCCGCCTCTGCCCGCATTCACACTGTTAAACAGTGTGCCGGTAAGCATAGCTTTATACACTGAAAACGGTTTTCTCACACTTGTTGCGGCATTATCAAGGTACAGCACTGTAGATACGCTCCTTTCCGACAGCTTCTTCAAGATATATTTTTTTAATGTGTATACCGTGCTCATCGCACAACGGATGAATCATGGAATACAGCTTATTATCAGCACGGACGGAGTAAGAGCAGCCACTCGTTTTCGCAAGCTTTGCAGGCGTATGCACCACAGAAACACCCTGACCGCTTGCGGCTTCAAGCTTCTTTTTGAGTCTTGTTGCCATTGTAACAGAGCCTACTATCACATACAAAAAAATCACTCCCTTTTAAAATATTAGTTCCTACGCTATAATATTCTAAAAAACAGTGATTTGTGAGTTTTAATATACGTCAAATACGCTTCTGGGTTTATTGTGATACGAAACGCTCATAACAAGCCCGATACCTGCAAGCATTGTCATTACGGAAGTACCGCCGTAACTGATAAACGGAAGAGGAATACCCGTAACAGGCATAAGTCCGAGGCACATGCCGATATTTTCAAATACATGAAACAGTAGCATCGCACCTACGCCGACGCAAATATATCTTCCGAACAGATTATCCGCACGCTGAGCAACCTTGAAGCATTTCCAGATAACAAAAAATAATGCCAAAGTAACAAGCACCGCACCGATAAGTCCAAACTCCTCGCATATTACAGAGAAAATGAAGTCGGTATATTTTGTAGGCAGATACCCGAGCTGATTCTGTGTTCCGTTTAAAAAGCCTTTCCCCCACATTTGTCCCGAACCTACCGCAATTTTTGACTGAATTACGTTATAACCTCGGTTTAGAGGGTCAAGCTCAGGATTGAAAAATACCTGAATACGCTTTTGCTGATATTCACTGAGCATATATTTGTATATGAGAGGAAGTGACAGCACTCCTGCACATCCCACAGGAATAATGTATTTCCATGAAATTTTTGCCGTAAACAACATACAAACGAACATAAACAAAAATACAAGTGTACTTCCCAAGTCCGGCTGAAGCATAATAAGTCCTACCGGCAAAGCAAGATGCAAAATCAGTCCGAACACGACAAGAATTTTATTTATGCTCTCCTGAATTGCCGACAAATGATACGAAAACGTAATTATAAAGCAAATTTTTGCAATTTCCGAAGGCTGAATACCAATCATACCAAAGCGAATCCAGCTTCGTGCGCCCCAGTCGCCTGAAATACCAAAAAGCAATACCGCCACAAGAATGACAATGCAAAAAATATAAATCTGCTTTATAATATTCTTAAACTGTTCATAATCAAACCGCCACGCAATCAGCATCGCCGCTGTACCCATTAAAAATGCGGCACTCTGCACAATAACATTGGAGTTTGTTCCAAGCGACCTTGTGGCTGAATAAATCACGATTATCCCGAACACAGAAAGACACAAAACTACGAGCATCAGTGCCCATTCAATGCGTTTTTCCATTACGGAATTTCTTGCTATGTTTCTTATCTGCAATGCATTTTCCTCCGAAATAACAGACCGTTTCTGTTTTATTGTTACCTGTTTTTTAATATTAATTTATTCAATTTTATTGTAGCATAAAAAACAATAGCGGTCAATTACTGTAAAAGAACCGTTAAACAAAAGAAAGAGAAACGCAAGTTTCTCTTTCTTTTATCTTTTTCCATATTAGTCTTCCATTGCTTTAACCTTTGCAAATTCAGCCTTTACTTCGTCTGAAGCTCCGCCGGTAGCAAGGCTTACAATGATGATACATGCAAATGAAACGATAAATCCGGGCACGATTTCATAGAGTGAGAAAAGTGCGGGGATGTTTTCGCCCCAAATAAGAGCAGGAAGATATGCCCACATAAGTGCAACCGCACCGCCTGAAATAATACCTGCAAGGGCACCCTTTGCATTACAGTTATTCCAGAACAGACTGCATATGATAATCGGACCGAATGCGGCACCGAAGCCTGCCCATGCATGAGATACTATTTCAAATACCGATGAATCGGGATTGATAGCAAGAATAAACGCAATAACTGCAACAACAACTATAGTGATACGGCTTACGTTAACAAGCTTTTTATCTGAAGCGTCCTTATCAAATAAGCTCTGATAAATATCTGTTGAGAATGCACTTGACGCAACAAGAAGCTGTGAATCAGCAGTTGACATGATTGCCGCAAGCACAGCTGAAAGCAAAATACCTGCAATAACCGTGGGGAACATTCCCTGTACGAGAATCATGAAGATTTTTTCGTGATTACCTGCTTCAGGAGCGGCAATCGTATCTGTAGGCAGATAGTATGAAGCAAGCATACCAAGTAAAACAGCACAGAACAGACTGCAGATTACCCAAACCATAGCAATTCTTCTTGCCGGCTTGATTTCCTTAGCAGAACGGATAGCCATAAATCTTGAAAGAATATGTGGCTGACCGAAATATCCAAGTCCCCATGCAATAGCGCCTACAATACCCATTACACCGTATGAAGCTGACGGAGCAAAAGTAATATCAACCTGTGACCATGAGAAATCAGGTACAGCATTTATTCTTCCACACATAATCAGGCATACAATAACTATAGCAAAGAACATAAGTATTCCCTGGAAAAGGTCTGTCCAGCAAACAGCCTTGAAACCGCCAAGGAAGGTATATGCTGTTACAACCACAGTTGCAAGAATAAGTGCATGCGTATACTCTATTCCGAAAACGAAATTGAACAGCTTTGCACCTGCCGCAAACATTGATGATGTGTATACAGCAAAGAAAATCAATATGAACAGCGCCGAGAAAACTCTGATACCGTTCGACTTTGATTTGAATCTGTTATGGAAGAATGCAGGCAGTGTGATTGAATTGCCTGCTACCTGAGTATATTTTCTCAGTGGCTTTGCGATTATGAGCCAGTTAAGATATGTACCGATTGCAAGACCGATTGCAGTCCATGCCGCCTCGGTAAAGCCTGCGCCCATGAGATACGCAAGACCCGGAAGACCCATCAGGAGCCAGCCGCTCATGTCCGACGCCTGAGCACTCATTGATGTAACCCATACATTCATTCGTCTGTCACCAAGGATATAACCCTCGTTTGTAGTGTCCTTTTTATAGAATAAAAATCCCACTAAAATCATCAGAAGTAAGTATGCGAACAATACTCCTCCCTGAATAAGCATTTTTGAATCCATTTTTTAACTTCCTTTCGTTATCGGTTTACCGATATTTTTTGGTATAAATAATATTATATCAAAAAATATACAATTTTGCAACTAATATATCATTTTCCTATAACTTTATTTTCTGTGGAATAATTTTTTTGTTGAGATTTCGCAAAGAAATTGATTTTTAATGTACGGAAAAAGGGCAAGATTTATAACCTCGCCCTTTAATATTTTTATTCTGCATTTACATGAAAACAATATGAAATCTGCCCATAACCATTTTCGTCAGATTTATCAGTCCATTCAGCAGTAATCATGTAAATATAATCACCTTTTTTCAATTCAAGCATTTCGGAATTGTAGTTTACACTTTCTATTTCAACCTCAATTTCTTTTTCAACATTACGCCAACAAATAATGCTTAAAATATTATCGGGAGTATTATCAAAATCAATCATTAGTTTTGATTGTGTTGTTTCGAGGGTCGCCATGTATTTCTCATTTTCCAATGGGGCACCCAAAAACGGATTACTGTTACCATTAAGGACGTAATCGCAGTTTTTCCATCTCCAAGTATGGTCAAGATATAGGGGGGCAATTGTTTTTTCATCTGTTGTTATCTTTAATTTGGGTAAGCTGTCAAATATATCAATTTCCTTGCGGTTGTTTGTACAACCTGATAATGAAACAACAAAAACAAAAACAAAAAGTAAAAGCAAAATTAAGATTGGTTTCTTTTTCATAGTATTGCTCCTCTCAAATATTCACTCCATTTCCTATGTTCTAGCTAAATTATAGCAGAATTACGCCCTAAAGTCAACAATTTTACCAATTTTCTGCATAGTGCCCTGTTGTGGCAAGCTCCTTCTGGCGGATATCCTCAAAGAAGGAAAAAACAACACTTTTATGTATTTGCCTATTAATTTTTCTAAAAAACTATGCTTTTTAAGGGGTAAAATCAACAAAAATAGTGCGATCGGAAAAACTTCCGCATTTTTCCGACACTTTTAAATGACACTTATAAAAAAGGCTCCCTTGTGTAAAGGGAGCTGTCAACGGAGTTGACTGAGGGATTGTTTGACTTCATTATCAATAAATATACATACTCCCTCAAAGTTTTTGTTTATATCAAGATTTGATATTCTTATAACTTTTAATCCATATTGTTCTAAAAACTCTGTTCTCAAAGCATCTTTTTCTATTCCTTTATCATCATAATGTTGCGACCCATCCAATTCAATAATAAGCTTTGCTTTGGCACAGTAAAAATCAACAATATATTTTCCTATAACTTTCTGTCTTATAAACCTAATAGGATATTCTCTTAAGTAATCATACCAAAGGTGCTTTTCTTCTTTTATCATATTCTTTCGCAATGCTTTTGCAAGTGGTACAATTTGTTTATTGTGTTTATAGTCCATTACAATCCCTCCGAGTTGCTACGCAACCCACCTCCCTTTACACAAGGGAGACTTTTTGATAGTGTTTTCTTATAAATTATATTATCATTTTTAGTGCTTTTAGTCAACACAATCAACTTTTCGCAAATAATTACATATTAACATTAAAATCTTCTTAAGATTTCAATAAAAAGTCCGTTTCACAGAAAATCGAGTTATAGGATCATTTTTTTTGAATATTATTCGTTTTTAGCGCAAATTTTATCATATTATTGAATAAATTCAAATTTCGTAACATCAAATACACCCATATCCGTAACACGTATTTCGGGAATAACGGGTAACGGTAAAAATGCAAGTGCCAAAAACGGGTCAACCTCAGGATTGATTCCGAGTCCCTGTGCATCGGCATACAATTTATCGTGAAGCTTTATAACCTCGTCAGCCTTTTGCGATGACATAAGTCCTGCAATATCAAGCGGTAAAAAGCCTTTCACCTCACCTTGACTGCACACCGCAAAACCGCCGTTTTTACCGAGAGTATTTACCGCCAGAGCCATGTCTTCGTCATTGTCACCGATTACAATCACATTATGGCAGTCGTGACCGATTGAAGAAGCAACCGCACCGTTTTTTATATTGTAGTTTGTCACAAAACCAATTCCCTTTGTGCCGAGTCCCTTATGGCGTTCAAGAACACATACCTTTGACAAAGCATCTGTCTTTTTCGCAGTTACTTTTTTTGTTATAATCGCATGTGGTACAAGCTCAATCGCCGTAAATTCATCGGGTATGGAGCATGAAAAATCCTCTGCACTGACCATGTCAAGATGAACTGTATTTTTTACATCAGCACAATCCGAAGCGTTTGCTTCAAACAATGCTTTTCCGTCTGATGCTACCAACACTCCGTCTTTATACACTGCGCATATTTCATTCAAATCAAGACTGTCCGCAATAACAATATCCGCACGATACGATGGTGCAATAGCACCCTTATCATTCATTTTATAACATTCTGCTGCATTAATTGTTGCCATAATAATAGCATCAATCGGTTTTATACCGCATTTTATTGATTTCCTGATACAGTTATCAATACTGCCGTCTGTGGCTATTTCACCGATAAAGCGGTCATCTGTACAGAAAAGACAACGGCGCAGTGTATATGGTGTAATACCCTCATAAAGACGCTCAATATCCTTTGAAAGTGTACCCTCTCTTAAAAGCACATACATCCCCTTTGATACTTTTTCCACAAGCTCATCAGCAAGCGAACATTCGTGGTCGGTCTTAATTCCTGCGCAAACATATGCATCAAGCTCATTGCCCGAAACAAGCGGTGCATGACCGTCGATTATATCAGAACAAAGCTTGCCAAGCACTTCTTCATCACCGCCGCATATACCGGGATAATTCATCATCTCACCTATACCGAAAAAGTCCGGTGCAAGACGGCGTGTGTCATCAGCGCTGAGCACCGCTCCCGAATGTTCAAACGGTACTGAGGGAACGCATGACGGAAGCATGAAATTAATGTCCATGGGCACATTTTTTGCATTGTCTTTCATAAACTGCATACCTTTTTCGCCACACACGTTTGCGATTTCATGCGGGTCTGCAATGACCGTTGTTACACCGTGTATGGCAGCAACACATGCATACTCGGCAGGAGTTACCATTGACGATTCAATATGCAGATGTGCGTCAATAAATCCGGGCATGATAAATTTCCCCGTAACGTCAATTGCATTTTCGCCGTCATATTCGCCCACACCGCAGATGTATCCGTCTTTTATGAGAACGTCCGCCTTTTTTACACTGCCGCAAAAAACATCAACTACGTTTCCGTTTTTTAAGATAATATCTGCATCGTTTCTGCCCATTGCAGTATCTATGAGTTTTTTTCTGTGCATTTTTTAGCTCCTTTCCACTACAATCAGCCAATAAGCATTTTTGCCTTTAAAATCGCAATCGCAGTTTTTGTATCGTAAATTTTATTTTCCATTACCATATTATAAAGCTCGTCAATATGGTATTTTTCAACCTCTACAAACTCACCGTCATCGGGATTATCGCCAACAAATTCAAGGTTTTTGGCAAGATATATATTAAGCTTTTCACCGCAATATCCAGGAGTGGCATAGTATTCACCCAAATGTACAAATTCCTCTGCCTTATATCCCGTTTCCTCTATAAGCTCACGTTTACCACATTCAAGCGGATTTTCGCCCTTTTCAAGCTTTCCTGCCGGAATTTCAAGCATCATTGTACGTGCAGGAACCCTGTACTGACGTACCATATATGCATAATTATCATCGTCAAGCGCAATCACGCCGACACCGCCGTTATGCTCAACCACCTCACGCTTTGCCACTCTTCCGTCAGGCAGTTCGACATCTTCAATGCTTACATTTATTATTATTCCTTCATATACTCTTTTAGATGCAAGTGTTTTTTCTGAATAGTCCATAAATATACCTCCGCATAAACAAAATCATATACAAAAGCTTTACTTTTGTATATGATTTTCATTTTATAAATCAAGCTGCAATTTTCTGCCCGTAGGCGAATACTGTCTGTATGTGATACCAACCATATCAAACATCCTTTTTGATGCTTTTGTGCTGTCGGTATCGGCATACTTATCTGATATGTACACAACTTCCTTTATGCCCGACTGAATAATTGCCTTTGCACATTCATTACACGGGAAAAGTGTGACATATACCTTAGCACCCGAAAGAGCGCCCATGGGACAATTCAAAATCGCATTCATTTCCGCATGACACACGTACATATACTTAGTGTCAATAGGCTTTCCGTCTCTGCCCCACGGCATGAAATCATCATTACACCCTACCGGCATGCCGTTATATCCAAGCGAAAGAATCTTATTTTCATTGTTGACTATGCAAGCGCCCACCTGTGTGTTGTTATCCTTGCTGCGCTGTGCGCTCAGAAGAGCAATACCCATAAAATATTCATCCCAGGTTATATAGTCTTGTCTTTTCATTTTACACCCTCGCATTATATATCAATATTTTTTAATACCTATATCGCTTCTGTGGAACTCGTCTGTAAATGAAATTTTGTCTACTCCCTCATAAGCACGCTTAATTGCCGCATCAAGATTTTCTCCGACTGCAGTAACGCCAAGCACACGTCCGCCGTTTGTTACAAGCTTTCCGTCCGAAAGTGCTGTTCCCGCATGGAAAACAATCATATCGTCAAGTGCATCAACTGCGTCAATTCCGCTTATTTCGTAACCCTTCTTATATGATGACGGATAACCACCCGATGCCATAACTACGCATACTGCCGCATTGTCTGCCCATTCGATTTCAATTTCACCAAGGCGCTCGTCAATAACGGCTTCCATAATTTCAACAAGGTCAGTCTTAAGTCTCGGAAGAACAACCTGTGTTTCGGGGTCACCAAAACGGCAGTTGTATTCGATAACCTTTACACCCTTT
>JAXJRQ010000128.1:0-8545 GCA_036310525.1 Clostridia bacterium | reverse complement strand
GTGTAAAGGGAGGTGGGTTTTGCGTAGCAAAACTCGGAGGGATTGTTCGTATATAATTAGCGATAATGCTGATTTTACAATCCCCCAGTCGCCTACGGCGCCAGCCCCCTTTACACAAAGGGGCCTTCCGCTCGATTGTTTGCACTTGTAAAAATCATTCCGATAAATTACAATTTGCCACAAAAAAACCGAGGATTTTCATCCTCGGTTTTTGAAGTCATTTTTCAAACGTTAAATATTAATCATCAAGCATTACTGCGCCCTGAATTGCTGAAGATACCATCTTTGAATAGCGTTTCAGATAGCCTGTCTTAACCTTAGGCTCATTAGGTGTCCAGCCTTCACGGCGTTTTGCCATTTCTTCGTCTGAAACTCTTATATCAAGCTTACAGTTTACAATGTCAATATCAATTATATCGCCATCCTTAACGAACGCAATAGGACCGCCTTCAACCGCTTCGGGCGAAACGTGACCGATTGCTGCACCACGTGTTGCGCCGCTAAAACGTCCGTCGGTAATAAGAGCAACGTCCTTATCAAGTCCCATACCGCAGATTGCAGATGTCGGTGAAAGCATTTCACGCATGCCGGGGCCGCCTTTGGGGCCTTCGTAGCGAATAACAACAACGTCTCCCTTAACAATTTTACCCTTGTAAATAGCGTCGATTGCTTCTTCTTCACTTTCAAACACCTTTGCAGGGCCACTATGTACAAGCATTTCCTTTGCAACTGCACTTCTCTTTACAACCGAACCGTCAACTGCAAGATTTCCCTTAAGTACTGCGATACCGCCCGTTTCACTGTACGGATTGTCGATTGGTCTTATAACTGTATAATCCTTTACGGGACAATCCTTTATGTTTTCACCTTGAGTTTTGCCTGTAACTGTCATTGTGTCAAGCTTCAAAAGTCCTTTCTTTGAAAGCTCGTTCATAACCGCAGTCACACCGCCTGCCGCATACAAATCCTGAACATGATGTTCACCTGCAGGTGCAAGATGGCACAGATTAGGTGTCTGTTCACTGATTTCGTTTGCATAGTCAAGGCTGATGGGTGCTTTCGCCTCATAAGCGATTGCGGGAAGGTGAAGCATTGAGTTTGTACTGCATCCGAGCGCCATATCAACACGCAAAGCATTATAAAGTGCATCGGGTGTGATTATATCTCTGGGACGAATATTCTTTTCAAGAAGCTCCATAATCTTCATACCGGTCTTCTTTGCAAGTCTTATTCTTTCCGAATAAACCGCCGGAATTGTGCCGTTACCGGGAAGTGCAAGACCAAGCACCTCAGACAAGCAGTTCATTGAATTAGCGGTAAACATACCTGAACATGAACCGCATGAAGGACAAGCTGCCTCTTCAAGCTCAAGAAGCTCTTTTTCATCAATAGTACCTGCTTTATATGAACCAACCGCTTCAAAAGCAGTGTTAAGGTCTCTGAACTTACCCTTGAAATTCATCGAAAGCATAGCACCGCCCGAAACAATAATCGACGGAATGTTAAGTCTTGCCGCCGCTATAATCATACCGGGAACAATCTTGTCACAGTTAGGAATAAGTACAAGCGCATCAAAGCCGTGAGCAATAGCCATTGATTCAACCGAATCGGCAATAAGCTCTCTTGTTGCGAGTGAATATTTCATACCGATATGCCCCATTGCAATACCGTCGCAAACGCCTATTGCAGGAAACTCAATTGGAGTACCGCCGGCAATTCTTACGCCTGCCTTAACTGCCTCTGCGATTTTGTCAAGGTGAGTGTGTCCGGGAATGATTTCATTCTTGGCACTTACCACACCTATAAGCGGACGGCTGATTTCCTCGTCCGTAAGACCCAAAGCCTTCATAAGTGAACGGTGAGGAGTTTTTTCCAGACCTTTTTTTACTACGTCACTATACATAAATTTTACCTCCTTATATTCCGAATGCTAATTGCAGCAGAATATTATTATTATAAAAATATTTTACTATATATGATGAATTTATAACCTCAATAACCCCTGCATTTGAGGCAAAAAAGGATATAAACGCACAAACAAGATAAATTACAAACATTGTCCCCAATACTCCGGCTATTCCGCCCAAAAGCTTGTTTGCACCCTTTATCACGGGCAGTTTTGACGCAACATTCAAAACATTAAACACAAGCCACAAAAGTATGCGTATAATAAGGAACAATAAAATAAATACCGCTATTTTAATTATAATATTAGTTATATTTTTTGCAAAATCCGAAACTGCATTATCGAAATTCTGCGCCGCCTCAGATGTGAGCTGACCCAAATCAATGCTTTCACCCAAAAACTCAGGCAGACCGGTTATCATAACGGCTTCCTGTTCATTGCCGTTTGTGAGACGCTCGTCAAGGTATTGATGAACCTGAGTATTAAGCTTTTCGCTTGCGGGCAGATTAAGCGCAAATTCATATGCAGGAGTGAGAAGCGAAAATGTAAGCACTGCAGTTATAACCCATGCCGCAAGCCGCCATACTGACTTTATAAAGCCCTTCATGCTGCCACGGACAAACGACACTACGATAAGTATAACAGAAATTATATCTATGACCAACGCCGATGTCATATAAATCCCCCCTGCTTATATCTTCACAAATTCCACACTGTTTGAATACACAATGGCAAAAGTACGGCTGTCTATCAGCACAAGCTTTTTGATGTCCATTGATGCGGTGTATTTCGACAGCTTTCTGCTGTTCGGTTTACCAAGAAATACATCACGGTTATTGTTATAGATAATGTTATAGCTGTTTATGTCCACAAAATCAGACTGTTGCTGAGTTGTGACGGTATATTTAAGAACACCTGCACTGTTGTAAATATTCATCATGGGAATATTTTCACTGTTGAAAACCATGATTTTTGAACCCTTATTATCTATCGTATAATTAACAAGCTCCACATCATCAAAGCGCTTGTCAAACAGTACTTTACCGCTTGTATTTATGCCGACGGTTGAATTATCACCGAAAGCATTGATTTCCTCATCAACGAATACCACATCAAAAAGTGCGGTGTCCTCAAAGGTGACACGTTCGTAGCTGTTTTCCTTATTTACATTAAACAAGGCAATTGCGCTCTTTACTTCTGTGTCAGTATTTAAGAGAGTTGCCGCAATTCGTCTTGAGCTTGTGGAAATATCTGCATCAAGAATCAAATCGGAGCCCGACGACCACGCATAAATTTCTTCACCGTTTTTATTGTATACCGACAATGCACCCTTGTAATGCGGTTTCTCGGTAACAACCACTGCATCGCCTATGCCGTTAAGTCCGCAGGCGAGAATATTGTTTTGTGAATCAATATCATAAAGGAGTTTGTTATTGCTGTAAAGACAAAGCTTTCTGCCGTTTCTCTGAGCAATAAGGATATAATCCTCTTCAACCTGCAAAATGGGGTCAATAACAGAGGTTGTCAGTTCCCATTCCTTTTCTCCCGTTGCGCCTATATAGCAAAGGGTGTTTGTCTTTGCGCATATTACACCCTTTTTATATGCCGCAAACGATGAATCCGCCGCACCGTCAAACGGAAGCATTTTTGCAAACTCCACATCTGTATTATATTCAGGTGCTTCTGTTGAAGTGGGAGTAGCTTTTACCTTTATCTGCTCTGTTTTACCGTCATCGGCCATATCCTCTGTGATAGAGGAGATGTCGGAAATAGGCTGAGGTGAAATAGGTGGTTTTTTACGTATATCTATACCTATACTGTCAAAAATCGTTATCAGGTTTGCTGAAAAATTCTTTTTGTATGTGCCGATTATTCCGCCGTCAACAACCGAAAACAACACTATCACAGCAACTATTGTCAGCGCACAGAACGCATAAATGTGATAGTACTTTTTTTTCGGTAGAGTCTGTGTCGGTTCAACAGGTTGTTCCGGCTCAGAAATAACGGGCGTTTCCACTTCCTCCTCTTCCTCGTCATTATCTGCTGAAAAGCACTCTTCATTTCCTGCTTCATCAGAGTTATCAAGTGACGAAGCCTCATGAACAAGGTGCTCCGTGATTTCCTCTTCAAAAGTATCGTCCGTTTCATCGGAATATTTTATAAGGTTTTTCAAAATATCGTCTTCATTATTCATCATAGAACACCTCCTTTAAGCAAAGTCCGCATGCCGGTGCGGTTATACCTGCACGTGTACGGTCGCATGAAGCGAGTATATCCGCAACATTTTCGAGCATTCCGCCGCCTGCCTGAACAAGCGTGCCGGCAATAATTCTTACCATATTATATAAAAACCCGTTACCCGTTACAGAAATGGTGATAACGTCATTTTCCTTTTCCACGTCAACTGAATATATAGTTCGTACCGTAGTTTTCACGCTCAATCCGCTTGCGGCAAATGCGGCAAAATCATGCGTTCCCACAAAAGCCTGTGCTTCCTTTTGCATCTTCTCAATATCAAGCGGAAATTTATAATGCCACGCATAGCGATTGTAAAAAACATCGGGAAATTCGGCGTTGTACACCGTATAAACGTATGTCTTTTTCAGAGCGCTCCTGATTGCGCAGAAATCCTCGCTTACAGTCTCGGATTTCTTGCATACTATATCATCAGGCAAGCGTGTATTTAATATATACACAAGCCGTTCGGGAGGCAGTGTTGATTTGGTATGAAAATTACATATATAATTATCACCGTGAACGCCTGCGTCCGTACGTCCGCAACCCGTCACATCAACTCTTTCGCCCGTTACGTCAAAAATTGCGTCCATAACAGCCTGCTGAATTGTTTTTCCGTTTTTCTGTATCTGCCAGCCGTGATAATCCGTGCCGTCATATTGAATGGTAAGCCTTATATTCATTATATCATTACTTTCTCTAAATTTCAATTATCAATTCTGCGGTGAAAAGAATTACCACACAAAGCACAAAAACTGCGCCTGCCTTAATATCTGTAGCACTGATGCGGCTTTCTTTCATCCTTGTGCGGTTGTTTCCGCCCCGATAGCAACGTGATTCCATAGCCGTCGCAAGCTCATCCGCACGGCGGAATGCACTCACAAACAACGGTATAAGTACGGGCAAAAGCGCTTTCGCTCTTTTAAAAAGTCCGCCTGATTCAAAGTCTGCGCCACGTGCCTTTTGCGCTTTAGTGATTTTATCCGCTTCTTCGGAAAGAGTAGGAATAAAACGAATGGCTATCGTCATTATCATTGCCGTTTCGTGCGATGAAATCCCGAAACGGTTTAACGGCTTTAAAAGCTTTTCTATTCCGTCCGTCAACTGAAGCGGTGATGTGGTCAATGTCAGAAGAGATGAACCCGTCATCAATAAAACAAGACGTATCACAAGCAAAACAGCGGTTTTGATGCCCTCTTTTGTTATGGTAAATGTCGATTTGAAAACGGGTATTGTAAGCACTGTTTCGCCGGGCGTCAGGAACAAATTTAAAACAGCTGTGAATATGAAAATCCACAAAAGCGGTTTCAAGCCTTTCATCACGTACCTTACGGGCACTGTCGAAATCATGACAAGCGTTACCGCAAATATTGTAAATACAATATATGAAAGCGGTCTTTCAATAAGGAACAATATTATAATATACAAAATTGTCAGGATTATTTTAAACCGTGCATCCATTTTGTGCAACGGTGAATTTCCGCTTACGTATTGTCCTATGGTTATGTCGTTAAACATTTTTCTTTACCTCCATAAGACTTTTTATCTTTTCTGCCACCGCCTCTACTGTGTATATATCGTCATCAAGCGGATAGCCAAGATGGCGAAGCTTAAACGCCAGCTGTGTTATCTGCGGAATATCAAGTCCGATTTTTACAAGCTCTTCGCCCTTTGAAAACACGTACGGCACACTCCCCTGCATGAATATTCTGCCTTTGTTCATCACAACCACGTTATCGGCAATTTTTGCTACGTCCTCCATGGAATGTGAAACAAGCACAATTATCATTTCGGGATTTTCGCTGTGCAGTTTTTTTATAATTTCAAGGATTGCATCACGGCCTCGTGGGTCAAGTCCTGCTGTAGGTTCGTCAAGTATAAGGATTTCGGGGTTCATTGCAAGCACGCCTGCAATAGCAACACGCCTTTTCTGACCGCCCGAAAGCTCGAACGGCGAACGGTCGGCATATTTTTCGCCAAGTCCCACTGCGGACATTGCCGAATGAACACGTTTTTCAATTTCTTCCGCTGAAAGTCCCATGTTTTTCGGGCCGAATGCAATGTCACGATAAACCGTCTCCTCAAAAATCTGATGCTCGGGATACTGAAATACCAGTCCTGCCATGCAACGTATTTTTTTCATGTCAACGCCCTTTTGGGTTATAACCGTGCCGTTTATGCTGATTTCGCCCGAGGTCGGTCGGATAAGTCCGTTGAAAAGCTGAATGAGCGTGGATTTTCCGCTGCCCGTATGACCTATTATCGCCGTTACCTGACCGTCGGGGATTTCGAGGTCTATATCACGCAAAGCGTGATTTTCAAAAGGCATTCCTTCCTGATATATATAATTAACATCTGAAAGCTTAATCACGGGGCGCCACCCCCAATACTTTTACAAGCTCGATAAGACATTCGTCTACATTTATAATGTCATCGGGAAGCGTTATTCCCGATTTGTTGAGTAGCCACGAAAGCTCTGTCACCTGCGGAACATCGAGTCCGAGTGATTTTAAAAGCTCAACATTTTTAAATACTTCTTTCGGTGTACCGTCAAGCGCAATGTTTCCGTCGTCCATTACAACCACTCTGTCTGCCATTGCGGCTTCATCCATGTAGTGTGTAATCATAATTACAGTTAAATTTTCTTCACGGTTAAGCTTTTTTACGGTTTTTAATACCTCTTTTCTGCCTTTGGGGTCAAGCATTGCGGTGGATTCGTCAAGAATAATCACCTCGCCCTTCATAGCAAGAACAGCCGCAATTGCGGTGCGCTGTTTCTGACCGCCCGAAAGGTTTGCAACGGAAGATAGTGCAAATTCACTCATACCGACGGTTTTTAAACATTCATCAACACGTTTTCGGATTTCAGCACTTTCAACACCAAGATTTTCAGGCGCAAAAGCCACCTCATCTTCTACGATTGCGGCAACCGCCTGATTGTCGGGGTTCTGGAAAACCATTCCCGAAAGCGCACGGATGTCAAACACCTTTTCGTCGTCGCACGTGTTCATAGAACACACATACACGTTACCCGTTTTCGGCTTTAAGAGTGCGTTAAAATGCTTGGCAAGTGTTGATTTCCCACTGCCGTTTCTGCCTAAAATCGCAACAAATGAACCTTTTTCAATTTTCAAATTAATATCTGTAAGCACCTTTTCCACATGTGCGTGAGAGTCATCATCAAAGGAAAAGGAAACATTATTTGCTTCTATAATCATACCTTATTCCATCTTCCGCTTATTCCGCAGGGCAACACAAGACCGTTCGCAGACATCGGAATACCGATTTCGTCTGCTTCGGCATGCCCGCCGAATTTTCGTTTTATAGTCATAGTCATTATATTTATAAGAATTTGGGCGCTGAGTCCTGTTGTGTATGAATTAATCAGAAAGAAAAGCGGGTCATCCGATAAGATTTTCATACATTCCTCAATAAGCGGATAGAGCTCATCTTCAATTTTCCATACTTCACCCGACGGACCTCTGCCGTAGGAGGGCGGGTCCATAATGATTGCATCATACAGTCTGCCACGGCGCTGTTCTCTGCGTACAAATTTAACTACATCGTCAACAATATATCTCACGTTTCTGTCACCGAGTCCTGATGAAACAACGTTTTCCTTTGCCCATGTGACCATGCCCTTTGATGCATCGACATGGACAACCTCTGCACCGGCATTCAAAGCCGCAACAGTTGCACCGCCTGTATAAGCAAACAGATTGAGTACACGTATAGGGCGGTTTGCGTTTCTTATAAGCTCAGAAAACCAGTCCCAGTTAACTGCCTGTTCGGGAAAAAGTCCCGTGTGCTTGAAGCCCATGGGTTTTATATTAAAAGTGAGGTCTCCGTAATTTATTGTCCAGCGTTCGGGCATTTTTTTGTTGAAATACTGCCATTTTCCGCCGCCTGATGATGAACGGTGATACCATGCGTCGGTTTTGTCCCATAAGTGCTTTTCTGATTTCACATTCCACACCGCCTGCGGCTCGGGACGTCTTAATAGGTATTTTCCCCAGTATTCCAGCTTTTCACCGCCGTTTGCGTCTATCAGTTTGTAGTCTGCCCATTTGTCTGCAAGATACATAATTTTTCCTTTCTGCCGTCCGGCTACGGTTGTGTGAAGATTTGACGGCATTTCCTTTTGGATATTATTACTCAGTATACATTTTATCACTATTTATTTGATATTACAAGATGTTAGGACAATATATAAATAAATTGTAATATATGTTTTGTTTTTACGACCTTGTAAATGATTTATTAGTTAAATTGTAATTTATCGGGATGATTTTTACAAGTGCAAACAATCGAGCGGAAGGCCCCTTTGTGTAAAGGGGGCTGGCGCCGTAGGCGACTGGGGGATTGTAAAATCAGCATTATCGCTAATTATATATGAACAATCCC
>JAXJRQ010000127.1:0-6002 GCA_036310525.1 Clostridia bacterium | reverse complement strand
TATCTCAACAGCACGGCTGAGGAAAATTTTCGCAGGTTGCTGCTTTGCAGCGAGGGAGCTGTACGAGTGTACTGCCCCGAGCGAAAAGTAGTAAGATGCGGAAATTTAACCAGCCGAATAAATTATAATTTATTTCAACATACAAAAAAACCACACATCAAAGCAATACTTTTGGTGTGTGGTTTCCTATAAACATCAAACATCTAAAATGCACGTTTTCATTTTTCCGTTTTCAATTTCGCATATAGCATACGTACCCGAAAATCGTGTACTGCCTGGATTTAGCATAATCAGCGTACCGCGCACTGCACACAATGGCGTATGCGTATGCCCGAACACGCACAAATCCGCATCCATTTCACGTGCCTTTTTTTCAAGTGTGGAAAGCGAGCTTTCATATTTCACGCAGTACTCGTGTCCGTGCGTTATAAAAATATTTTTCCCGTCAACACTGAGCAGTAAATTATACGGATACCTCTTTGAAAAATCATTATTACCGCACACACAATGCATTGGTATATCAGGATAGATTGAGATAAGGTCGTCCGCATCACGTATAATATCACCGGCATGAATAATCATGTCGGGTTTTGTTTTTTCAATAATTTTCACACAGTCGTTTATGTCCCCGTGTGTATCTGAAATAATCAAAATACGTTTCATATGAAAATCCTCGTTTTCAAGTGTAAATTAAGTGAGTATTGTAAGTATATCATAAACTGAAACTCTTGTCAAAAAAAGTCGTAAACTTTTTATTTTTCGACACCGCAAAATGACAAAATCTGCGCATATACAGTGCTATAATAAATTAATATAATGTATACAAAGGAGAGGAATACATATGCCACCAGTAAATTTTATGCCGACTGCGCCGCTAAGGCGTCCCGTGCTGAGGGATTTGTCGGGCAATATACTTTTATTTCTTGCCTCCCGTGCGTCTGTCATGGGAATGTTTCCGTTCGGGTTTTCGTTTTTTGCGGCAGGCTTTGACAAAGGAATAGCCTATATCGGGATAGGAGTCATGTGTCTGGGACTTATATCTGCAGGCGCCGCACTCAATACCGTAAAATACCTGATTGCCGCATTGCTTTATTGGATATACATAAAAACACGTCATGGTGAAAACAAAATTACCGAATCGGTCGTATGCGGAATGTCGGTGCTTGTGGGTGGAGCGGCGGTTCTTGCTTATAACTATGCAGGACTTTACGACATTATGCTTCTGCTTGTTGAAGCTGTTTTGTCGGCGGTAGTATATATAGTAATAATCAAGTCACAGGATTTCATGGAAAACCGTGCAAACCGCCGTAATATCTCACGTGAGGAAATTGTATCACTTGCGGTCTGCGGCGGAATTTTCATAACGGGTCTTTCCGACATAAATCTCCCCTACGGCATTAATCTTGCCAACATTGCCGCCGTATATGCAACGCTTTGCATAGCGTTCCACAGCACACTTTCTGCCTCAGGCTCTGCGGCGGTGTGCCTCGGATTTATGAGCGTTATGTCCACGCCGTCATCGGTGCTTGTGGGCGGACTTTACGGCATGGGCGCAATGTTTGCAAATATGCTCAAAAGCTTCGGCAGAATAGGTATTGCGGTCGGATTTATCGGCGGTATGTGTGCGGCTATAATATGTCTTCAGGGTAATGAAATGCCCGTTTCCGCAATGGATATTTCCGTATCGGCACTGATGTTCGTGCTCACTCCTGCGGCGGTACATAAGCGCATAAACATTTTCTTTTCAAAATCACTGCACATGGAAGCAATCAGTGCCGATGTTCGGTTAAAGGAATATCTTTCAATCAGACTGGAGCGCATTTCTGCGGCATTTAAAAGCCTTAACGAAAGCTTTGTGGACGAGTCCAACAACAGATTAAGCTCATATAAAAGCGAGGTCGGCGGCTTTCTTGACGAGCTTACTTCACGTGTGTGCCTCGGATGCTCAATGTCTTCAAAGTGCTGGCAAAACGACTTTGAAAGAACATATAAAAATGTAATCACACTTCTTGAAATAACCGAAAATGACGGAATTGCCGCTGAAAGTGATATGCCAAAGGAGCTTCGTGAAAAATGCATCAGAAGCGAGCGGTTTTTGCTTGAGTTTAACCATGTGTACGAGCTTTATAAAAAAGATTTGATACGCACAAGCGAAGCGGCGGCGGAGCGTGATATAATCGCACGTCAGTATGCCGAAACGGCGCAATTGTTTGAAAATATATCAAATGATGTACTCGAAGGCTTTGCGTTTCGTGAGGACTATGAGGAAACGCTCGTGAGCGAGCTTGACAAAATCGGAATAACCGCATTTGAGGTAAGTGTTGTTGAGAGCAGCCTTGGTGCGATTGAGGTTTTTCTGGGACTCGGGATAGGCATTGAAACGGAAAAGGTTGAGGAGCTTTTGAGCGAAATGTTTGAAAGACCCATGGGACTTGACAAGGACTCATCTTCGGGCGGAGTATGGCGGTTTGTTTCAAAGGCACGCTATAGCGCAGAGGTGGCGTTTCGTCAGATTAAAAGCGACGAATCGGAAATTTCGGGCGACAGTATTGCGTCGTTTGAAACGGAGGAGTGCAAAAAATACATCATTCTCTGCGACGGAATGGGCAGCGGTAAAAAGGCGATGCGTGAGAGCCGTACAACATTAAAGCTTCTGCACGAATTTTTAACAGCAGGCTTCGGTATTGAAACCTCGGTGGAAATGATAAATTCCGCACTGTGCTTAAAGCTTGAAGATGAGATGTTTTCAACCATAGATTTGCTGTGTATAGACCTTGTGACGGGCGTTGCGGAATTTTACAAAATCGGTGCGGCACAAAGTCTTATAAGCCATGACGGAAACATTGAAACGGTCTACTCCTCTTCCCTGCCTGCCGGAATGCTCTGCGACATACGTCCGCAGGGTCAGACAAAACGCTTAAGCGACGGCGATACCGTGATTATGATGTCGGACGGAATAAGCGAGGCGGGAAACGGAACGGTAAGAACCGAATGGATAAAGCAAAAGCTCAGATGCATCCCGACGGACGCCGAAGAAACTGCTCAGGATATTATGGAAACAGTTATCGAAAAAAGCCACGGAATCATCTATGATGATATGACGGTTGCCGCAATAAAAATTATCGAAAATTGATATTTTGCATAAAAATCAACAAAATTTTAAGAAAAATATCAGCATACGTAAAAAAAAATACATTTATGCAAAAAAAATGGATTTTTATGTGGACAATTTGGATTTTTATGTTATAATAGTATTATGAGTATTTTTATAGAGTGGATTTTTGCGCTCTGTGAAGGTACAGGGTCTATACCCAACTAATAAACATATAGGAGGAGATTCCAATGGCAAAAAAATATGTTTACCTTTTTAGTGAAGGTGACGCAAGCATGAGAGAGCTTCTCGGCGGTAAGGGTGCAAACCTCGCTGAAATGACAAAGCTCGGTATGCCGGTTCCGCAGGGTTTCACAATTTCAACAGAAGCATGTACACAGTACTACGAGGACGGCAAGCAGATTAATCCCGACATCCAGGCTGAAATTATGGAATATATCACCAAGATGGAGGAAATCACAGGCAAAAAGTTCGGTGACCTTGAAAATCCGCTACTTGTATCGGTTCGTTCAGGTGCAAGAGCTTCAATGCCCGGTATGATGGACACAATCCTTAACCTTGGTCTTAACGAAACAGTTGTTGAGGTTATGGCTAAGAAGTCAGGTAACCCCAGATGGGCATACGACTGCTACAGAAGATTTATTCAGATGTATTCAGACGTTGTTATGGAAGTAGGTAAGAAATACTTCGAAGTTCTTATAGATGAAATGAAGGAAAAGAAGGGCGTTACTCAGGACGTTGACCTTACAGCAGAAGACCTTAAGGAGCTTGCTGAACAGTTCAAGAAAGAGTATGCTGACAAAGTTGGCGAACCCTTCCCCGAAGATCCGAAGGATCAGCTGTTTGGCGCAATCAAGGCAGTATTCCGTTCATGGGACAACCCCAGAGCGAACGTTTACCGTCGTGACAATGATATTCCCTATTCATGGGGTACAGCTGTTAACGTACAGATGATGGCATTCGGTAACATGGGTGACACATCAGGTACAGGTGTTGCGTTCACACGTGACCCGGCTACAGGTGAAAAGCACCTCATGGGTGAATTCCTTATGAACGCACAGGGCGAAGACGTTGTTGCCGGCGTTCGTACACCTCAGAAGATTGACCAGCTTAAGGAAGTTATGCCTGAAGTTTACGAAGAATTCCTGGGCATCTGCGCTAAGCTTGAAAATCACTACAGAGACATGCAGGATATGGAGTTTACTATCGAAGATAAGAAGCTTTATATGCTCCAGACAAGAAACGGTAAGAGAACAGCTCAGGCTGCATTGCAGATTGCATGTGACCTCGTTGATGAAGGCATGATTTCAGAAAAAGAAGCTGTTCTTATGATCGACCCCAGAAACCTTGACACACTTCTTCATCCGCAGTTTGACCCTGCTGCACTTAAGGCTGCAACTCCTGTTGCAAAGGCTTTGGCTGCATCACCCGGTGCTGCTTGCGGTAAGGTTGTATTCACAGCTGAAGATGCAAAGGCTTGGAACGACAGAGGCGAAAAGGTAATCCTTGTAAGACTTGAAACATCACCTGAAGATATTGAAGGTATGAAGGCATCACAGGGTATCCTTACAGTTCGTGGCGGTATGACATCACACGCAGCGGTTGTTGCACGTGGTATGGGTACATGCTGTGTATCAGGATGTTCAGACATTAACATGGACGAAGAAAACAAGAAGTTTGTCCTTGCAGGCAAGACATACGTTGAAGGCGACTTCATTTCAATCGACGGTTCAACAGGTAATATCTATGACGGTATTATCCCCACAGTTGAAGCTTCAATCAGTGGTACATTCGGCAGAATCATGGGTTGGGCTGATAAGTACAGATCACTTAAGGTTAGAACAAACGCTGATACTCCCGAAGATGCTAAGAGAGCAAGAGAACTCGGTGCAGAAGGTATCGGTCTTTGCCGTACAGAGCATATGTTCTTCGGCGGTAACAGAATTGACGCTTTCCGTGAAATGATTTGTTCAGATACAGTTGAAGAAAGAGAAGCTGCTTTGGCTAAGATTCTTCCCATGCAGCAGAGTGACTTTGAAGAATTGTATGAAGCACTTGAAGGAAATCCTGTTACTATCAGATTCCTGGATCCCCCGCTTCATGAATTCGTTCCCACAGAAGAAGCTGATATAGCTGCTCTTGCAAAGACACAGGGTAAGACTGTTGAAGATATAAAGAATATCATTTCATCACTTCACGAATTCAACCCCATGATGGGTCACAGAGGCTGCCGTCTTGCGGTAACATATCCTGAAATCGCAAAGATGCAGACAAGCGCTATCATCCGTGCTGCTATTAACGTACAGAAGAAGCATGCTGACTGGAACATCGTTCCCGAAATCATGATTCCGTTGGTAGGCGAAGTTAAGGAATTGAAGTACGTTAAGAACGTTGTAGTTGAAACAGCAGAAGCTGAAATCAAGGCTGCAGGCGTTGAACTTAAGTACGAAGTTGGTACAATGATTGAAATCCCCAGAGCAGCACTTCTTGCTGACGAGATTGCAACAGAAGCTGAATTCTTCTGCTTCGGTACTAACGACCTTACTCAGATGACATACGGATTCTCAAGAGACGACGCAGGTAAGTTCCTTGACGCTTACTACATGGCTAAGATTTTTGAAAACGATCCGTTTGCTAAGCTTGACCAGTCAGGTGTTGGTAAGCTTATGGAAATGTCAATTAAGCTTGGCAAGCCCGTAAGAGAATCACTTCATGTAGGTATCTGCGGCGAACACGGCGGCGATCCCACATCAGTTGAATTCTGCCACAGCATCGGTCTTGACTACGTTTCATGCTCACCGTTCAGAGTACCCGTTGCAAGACTTGCTGCAGCTCAGGCTAAGATTAAGGAAGATAAGTAATTATCACAACTTAAAATGTCTAAAGACCT